>DATFGS010000025.1:0-10259 GCA_035249225.1 Candidatus Methylomirabilota bacterium
CGCGCGGCCGGAGGCGTCGAGCCCGTCCACCACCAGCTTGAGCCGGTCCAGCTCGAAGCGATTGGTCTGGCCGGGCCGGGGGTCGTGCACGGTGGCGCGCCCGAGGACCTCGACGCGGCCCCGCGGCCGCCCGTCGGCGCCGCTCACCGTGGTCAGCGCGAAGGTCAGCGAGGGGACGGTGACCAGCGACGCGTCGGCGCCGCGCCGGCGCATCACCAGGTTGTCGAGCCGGGCCTGGCCGTCGAGCCGGAGACCGTCCTGCGCGTCGGCGGTCGCGGTGAGCCCGGCCGAGACGAGCGCGCGCTCGAGCACCACCGCGGTGTCGGGGGGCAGGTAGAGGTTGGCGAGCGTGGCGTCCATGTTGCTCAGGCCGACCCGCACGCGCCCGTGCATCGGGGCCAGCCGGACCTCGGACATCTCGATCGACAGCGGCGCGCCGGCCACGGTGGTGCCGAGCCGCCCGCGGCCGCGCGGCTCCGGGTTCACGGTGGAGAGCAGGGCCGCGTCGATGGTCAGCGCCTCGGCCCGCCAGGTGCGGGGCGGGGTCAGGGTGCGATCCTCGAACAGGATCGCGCCGCCGGTGAGGGCGAAGCGATCCAGCGTGAACGCGGCGGCCTGGTCGCGCGGCCGGGACGGGCGCAGCAGGTCCGAGATGTTCAGGACGCCGCGTGCGGTGCGCACGATGCGCACGCGGGGATTGTCGAGCGCCAGATCCTCGATCCAGAGGTGGCCGCGCAGCAGCGCGCGGGGGCGGAAGCGCACCTCGATCCGGTCGAGCTCGGCCAGCGGCGGCCCGGGCTCGCGATCGTCCAGCCGGAGCCCGGTGATGCGCAGATGCCCGCCGCGCAGATCGAGGGTGAACTCCCGCATGGTCAGCGCGCGGCCGGTCCGGGCCTGCACCTGCCAGACCATGGCCCAGCGGGCCAGGCTCGGCAGCGCGAGCCAGACCGCGGTCGCCGCCACCACGAACGTGGCGAGCAGGGCGACCGCGACGGTGACGAGGAGACGGCGTCGGGTCACAGGCTCAGTATGCCTTGGCCTCGGCCGTCAGCCTACTCGTGACGGCTCAGCGGAACGCGGGGGCGATCTCCGCGATGAAGCGGTCCAGGTCCCGGCGCAGCTCCGGCAGCGGCCGGAACAGGGTCGGGATGAACAGGGTGTCCACCTGGGCGGCCCGCAGCTCGGCCAGCGTGGCCCGGATCTGGTCGGGGGTGCCGGCCAGGCAGGTGTCGCGCGCGTCCGCGGCGTGGCGGCCCATGCGGGTGCCGATGGTCTCGGCGAGCGCGTCCACCTCCGCCTTCTTGTCGGTGATCAGCAGCGCCATGTTGGCCGAGCGCCGGATGGCCTTGGGATCGCGCCCGACGCGGCCACAGTGCTCGTCGAGGATCCGGCCCTTGTGGGCCAGCACCTTTGGCCCGCCCCAGACGTTCCAGTGATCGGCGTAGCGCGCGACCGTGAGCAGCGTCACCTTCTCGCCCCCGCCGCCGATCATCAGCTCGGGGTGGGGCTTCTGCACCGCCTTGGGCTGCAGCGGCGCGTCGGAGAGCGTGTAGTAGCGGCCCTTGAAGTTGCTGCGGTCCTGCGTCCACAGCGACTTCATCACCTGGCACGCCTCGTCGAGGCGCTCCAGGCGCTCGCGCATCGTGTAGAAGGGGATGCCGTAGGCCTCGTGCTCGTTCTCCTGCCAGCCCGCGCCGAGCCCGAGCAGGAGCCGGCCGCCCGAGATGATGTCCACCTGTGCGGCCATCTTGGCCACCACCGCCGGATGGCGGTAGGTGTTGCCGAGCACGATGGTGCCGACCTGGATGCGCGGCACCAGGGTGGAGAGCGCGGTGAGCGTGCTCCAGCCCTCCAGCATCGCGCCCTCGCGCTCCTTCGTGTTCGGCATGAAGTGGTCGGTCACGCAGGCCACGTCCCACTTCGTGGCCTCCGCGTGCTTCCACATCTCCAGCACCGCCGGCCACGTCTGGTTGCCCATGCTCGTGAACATACCGAAGCGCATCGTGATCTCCTTGGAGGCTCGGAATCAGTGCTCGGTCTGGGACTCGCGGGCGGGCCCGACCAGGGTGGCGCCGCCGTCCACCACCAGGACCTGGCCGGTGATGTAGCGGGCGTGGCCCGACAGCAGGAAGCGCGCGGCCTGGCCGATGTCCCAGCCGGTGCCCTCGCGGGCGAGCACGGAGGCGCGCCGCCGCTGGTCGCGGGCCGCGGGCGTCATGCCGCGCGCGTAGACCATCGGGGTGTAGACCGGGCCGGGGGCGATGCAGTTGACGCGGATGCCGTCGGGGCCGTGATCCACCGCCATCGCTCGACTGAGCGCGATCACCGCGCCCTTGGAGGCGGAGTAGGTGGTGAGGCCGCGCGGGCGCAGGGCCGAGATCGAGGAGATGTTCACGATGGCGCCGCCCTTGGCGGTGCGGATCATCTCGGGGATCGCGGCCTTGGAAGCGAGGAACATGGTCTCGACGTTGACCTGCATGACCCGCCGCCAGGTGTCGGCCTTCTCCTCCACCACGGTGCCCTTGCTGCCGATGCCCACGTTGTTGATCAGGAAGTCGAGGCGGCCGTAGCGGCCGACCGCCTCGCGGGCCATCGCCGCGCACTGCGCCTCGTCGGTGACGTCCACCGCGAGCGCGGACGCCTGGCCGCCTTCGCCCCCGATCATCTCGACGGTGCGCTTGGCGAGGCCCTCGTCGCGGTCGACGACCAGGACGCGGGTGCCGCTCCGCGCGAGCAGGATGCAGGCCGCGCGCCCGTTGCCGATGCCGTCACCGGCGGCCCCGCCGCCGGTGACGATCGCCACCCGTCCCGCCAGTCCCAGGTCGTCGTCGGGCCGCGTCGCTGCCGGTGTCGTGGTCATGGGAGCCGAGCCTTTCGTGAGGAGGTCAGGGGAGACCGGCGCCCGGCACCGTCACGCGGGCGGTCTCGACCGCGCCGTCGCGCTTGTCGGCCATGGCTGGCCCGCTGCCGGTGCTGGTGCAGGCGAAGAGGGTGCGCCGGTCGTCGCCGCCGAGCATGCAGGCGAAGGCGTACCGGCTCCCGGTGGACACGGTGCCGTCGATCGTTCCGCCTTCGCGCACGCGGAGCAGCAGGTGCCCGCGCGCGTCGGAGACCCAGATCGCGCCCTCGGCGTCGAGGCAGATGCCGTCGGGGAAGACCGCCTCGTCCAGCTGGGCCCACACGCGCCGGTTGCTCAGCGCGCCGTCGGGGGCCACGTCGAAGGCGGTGAGGCGATGGCCCTGCGTCTCGCCGACGATCATGGTGCGGCCGTCGGGGGTGATGACGGTGCCGTTGGGGAAGAAGAGCTCCTCGGCCGCGCGGGTGACGCGGCCGTCCGGGTCCACGCGCGCCAGGCACGTGGTCCGCGGCGGCTCGCCCTTGTGGCGGTCGTAGCCGAAGTTGCCGACGTAGGCGCGGCCGCGCGCGTCCACCACCATGTCGTTGCACGGGCCGGTGGCGACGGCGGAGAGATCGGCGTGCACCCGCGTGTGCCCCTTCTCCACCCGGAGCAGGCGGCGGTCGAGCATGGAGACCACGAGCAGGGCGCCGTCCGGCATCCACCCGAGGCCCGACGGCCGCGCCGGGACCTCCAGCATCGTCTCAGCGCGGCCGGCCGGATCCACCGCGATGACGCGATGGGAGTAGAAGTCCGAGAACCAGAGGCGCCCGTCGTGCCAGCGGGGCGCCTCGGTGAACGTCAGCCCGTCGAGCAGGGTCTCGAGCACCGGGACGCCCGGGACTAGGCGATGGCGGCGGGCGCCTGCGGCGTCGCCTGCCACTGCGCGGGATCGTGACCGAAGAAGACGGTGGCGCCAGCCTGGTCGCGCAGGCGCCGCAGGGTGGCGAGCGACTCGCGCATGATCGGCCCGTTCCACAGGATGCGCGGCAGCACGTCGCGGTCCATGTTCTCACGCGTGTAGCACGCGTCGGCGGCGCAGACCATGTCCCCGCCCTTGCCCGGCCGCACCCGCAGCGACTGGTGCCCCGGGGTGTGGCCGAAGGTGGGGAAGAGGATCACGCGGCCGTCACCGAAGACGTCGTGCTCCCCGTCGATGAGCCGGTAGTCGAGGGGATGGTCGAAGTCGATCGGGCTCGGGTTGTAGCCGGGCGCGAAGCCGGGCCGGCGCGCCGCCTCCATCTCGGCCTTCTGCACCAGGAACGCCGCGCGCGGGAAGAACTCGTTGCCGCCGCAGTGGTCGAAGTGCAGATGCGAGTTGGCCACGTGGGTGACGTCGTCGGGCCGGAGCCCGAGGAGCGCGAGCTGAGGGACCACGTCCTCGCCCTCCTTCGACTTCACGGCGAGCCGCTTGGCCCGCTCCACGCCCATGCGCCCGATCGGGTCCACGCGGGCCTGGGCGTGGATGCCGGTGTCGAAGAGGAGCCGGCCGCGGGGGTGCGCGACCAGGAACGTCATCACCGGCACCGTCCACGGCTGCCCCGCCGGGAGGTCGTCCAGCATGCTGGCCCGGTCCAGCTCGATGTAGCCGCCGCAGAGCGCGAAGAGTTGGATCACGGCGGGTACCATAGCCCGTCTCGGGGCCGTTGTCAGGTGGAATTGCATCCGCTAGCATGGCGCGGTGCGCGTCGAGACGCTCCTCCCGCTCGGCAAGCTCGACCCCGGGCTCCGCGCGGCCGAGACGCCGCTCGACCTCGGCCGCGTCGTCGAGGACGCCCGGCTCGTCGAGTCGCTCGGCTACGACGGCCTCGCGGTGGAGGAGACCAAGGTCGATCCCTACGTGGTCATGGCGCTGGCCGCGGCGGGCTCCACCCGGCTGCGCCTCACCACCGCGGTGGCGATGGCCTTCCCGCGCAGCCCCACCGTCACCGCGATGTCGGCGTGGAGCATCCAGAAGCTCTCGCGCGGGCGCTTCGTGCTGGGCCTGGGCAGCCAGGTGCGCGGGCACATCACGCGGCGCTTCGGCCTCGCGTACCGGCCGCCCGGGCCGTGGATGCGCGACTACGTCCGGGCGGTGCGCGCGGTGTGGACGGCGTGGCAGCAGAGGACGCCGCTCGCCTTCGAGAGCCCGCACTACAACCTGAGCCTGATGGTCCCGCTCTTCGACCCGGGCCCGATCGAGCACCCGGAGATCCCGATCCACGTGGCCGCGGTGAATCCCACGATGTGCCGCGTGGCGGGCGAGGTGGCCGACGGCCTGCGCCCCCACCCGGTGTGCACCCCGCGCTACATCCGCGACGTCATGCTGCCCGCGATGCGGGCGGGCGCGATCGCCGCCGGCCGGAGCCCGGCGCTGTCGGTCGCGATGAAGCCGCTGATCTGCGCCGCGCCCGACGAGACCACGCTGGCCGCGCGGGTGCGGGACGTGCGCGCGCGGGTGGCCTTCTACGCCTCCACCCCGGGCTACCGCGCCGCCTTCGAGGTCCACGGGCTGGGGGACCTGGCCGCCGAGCTCGCGGTGCTGTCGCGGGCCCAGCGCTGGGAGGAGATGCCGCCGCGCATCAGCGACGAGGTGCTGCACACCTACGCGGTGGTGGGCACGTACGCGGAGATCGGGCGGAAGCTCGTGGAGCGGTACCGAGGTCTCGTCACCGACGTGGAGTTCAGCATCCCCGCCGCGACGCCGGGCGAGCGGGGCGTCCTCCGCGAGCTGGTCCAGGAGATCCAGCGCGAGACGGCCTGAGGATGGCGGGGGTCCCGGGCGCC
Source organism: Candidatus Methylomirabilota bacterium (assembly GCA_035249225.1). Classification (GTDB taxonomy): domain Bacteria; phylum Methylomirabilota; class Methylomirabilia; order Rokubacteriales; family CSP1-6; genus CAMLFJ01. The sequence goes on from DATFGS010000025.1 coordinate 5,663, forward strand.
CGCGCTATCGTGAAGCGAACCATGGCCGATCGCGCCCCGGAGACCCCGGCCCGCCTGGCCGAGGAGGGCGAGCGCCTCTACCGGCTGCTCGCCAACCATTCCGCCGACGTCTTCGCGGTCTTCGATCTGGAAGGCCGCGCGATCTACGTCAGCCCGTCCGTCCACTAGCTCCGCGGCTACACGCCCGAGGAATGCCTCCTCCAGGGACCGGAGGAGCGGCTCACGCCGCACTCGCAGGAGGTCGTGCGCCAGCTCGCGCTCGAGCAGGCGGGCCAGACCCCGCCGAATTCCTACCGGCGGCTCGAGCTCGAGCAGCCGTGCAAGGACGGCTCGACGGTGTGGGTGGAGCCCACCTTGACGTGGGTGCGGGACGAGACGGGGCGGCCGACCGGCGTCCTCAGCGTGACCCGCGACATCACCGCGCGGAAGTGCGCGGAGGCTGCGCTCGAGGAGAGCCAGAGCTGGCCGCGCGCCTGCGCCAGGCGCGGCCCGCGCTGCGGACCCTGTTCGTGGTCGAGGACGTCGGCGAGCCCGATCCGCGCCTCGTCCTGCACGCTCCCGAGGACTGGCTCCTGCACCGCCGGTTCTCGGCCGAGAGCCTGCTGGAGAAGGTGGCCCGCGTGCTCCAGGCGCCGGCGGCCGCCCAGGCCGAGCGCGACCTCGCGTGACCGCCTCGCGCCCGACCTTCGGGCGCCGCCTCGCAGCTGGACCCTTCTCGGGGCCCGGTAACCGTCAGCCGCGGTAGTTCTCGTTGGGGCGCTTCATCTCGAAGATGTCGTGGATGTGCGCGTACTGGTGGCCGGCGAGGCGGCCGACCGGCTTGAGGCGCCCCACGTCGATGCGCCCGGTGGCCGCGTCGTAGACGTCGTCGCGCACGTGGAAGTACACGATCTCGCCGAGCACCAGGCTGTGGGGCCCGCGCCCGACCGGGACGACCTGGGCCACGCGGCACTCGAGGCTGACCGGGGCCTCGACCACGCGGGGGGCGCGCACCCGCACCCCGGGGGCGGCGGTGAGGCCGGTGAGCGCGAATTCGTCCACCTCGGCCGGGTACTCGCCCGAGCTCAGGTTCATCTGCTCGGCGCGGTCGTCGTCCACGATGTTGACCACGAAGTCGCCGGTGTGCTGCGCGTTCCGCACGGTGTCCTTGTGGTCCCGGGATCGCGGGCCCGAGGAGAACGCGATCGTGGGCGGGTCCCCGCAGACCCCCATGAAGAAGCTGAAGGGGGCGAGGTTGTGCACGCCGTCCGCGCCCAGCGTGGAGACCCACGCGATCGGCCGTGGCACCACGCAGCCGATCAGCAGCTTGTAGGTGGACTCGGACTTCAGGGTCTTCGGGTCGAGCTCCATGACGATCGTCGTCTCCCGGGCATCGAGGTTACTTGCCGCCGCTGATCTGCTCGACGGGCCGGCGCCCGGCGAGCCGCTCGCCGAGCTTGCGCCAGCCGCTCACCGTGCGCAAGCGCCAGCGCTCGAGGAACAGGTACACGACGGGCGTCGTGTAGAGGGTGAGGAGCTGGCTCAGGAGCAGGCCGCCCACGATGCTGACGCCCAGCGGGCGGCGCAGCTCCGCGCCGGTGCCGGTGCCGAGGGCGAGGGGCAGGGCGCCCAGCAGCGCGGCCATGGTGGTCATGAGGATGGGCCGCAGCCGCCGCAGGCAGGCCTCGTGGATCGCCTCGCGCGGCGGGCGGCCCTCGCGCCGCTCGAGCTCGAGCGCGACGTCGATGACCATGATCGCGTTCTTCTTCACGATGCCGATGAGCAGGATGATGCCGATCATGGCGATGATCGACAGCTCCATCCCGCAGAGCAGCAGGGCGAGCAGCGCGCCCACCCCGGCCGAGGGCAGGGTGGACAGGATGGTGAGCGGGTGGAGGAAGCTCTCGTACAACATGCCGAGCACGATGTAGACCGCGACGAGGGCGGCCAGGATCAGCAGCGGCTGGGTGGACAGCGAGGCCTGGAAGGCCTGGGCCGCGCCCGCGAACTTCCCCCGGATGCTCGCGGGCAGCGCGATGCGGCGGGCGGCGTCCTCCACCGCGGTGACCGCCTGGCCCAGGGCCACGCCGGGGGCCAGGTTGAACGAGAGCGTCACCGACGGGAAGAGCCCCTGGTGGTTGACCTGCAGCGGCGCCGCGCTCGGCTCGAAGCGGGTCAGCGCGGTGAGGGGGATCGACTCTCCGCGCTCCGACTGGACGTGGATGTTGCGGAGGGCGTCGGGGCTCTGCCAGAACTCGGGCGCGACCTCCATCACCACCCGGTACTGGTTGAGCTGGGTGTAGATGGTGGACACCTGGCGCTGCCCGAAGGCGCTGTAGAGCGTCTCGTCGATCAGGCGCGTGCTCACCCCGAGCCGGGCCGCGGTGGCGCGGTCGATGGTGAGCGGCACCTGCAGCCCCGCGTCCTGCTGGTCGCTCGAGAGGTCGCGCAGCTCGGGGAGCTTGCGCAGCGTCTCGAGCATCCGCGGCGCCCACTCGCTCAGGTCCTCCAGCCGGTCGGCCTGCAGCGTGTACTGGTACTGGGCGTTGCCCATGCGTCCGCCCACCCGGATGTCCTGCACCGCCTGGAGGTAGCAGGTGGCCCCCGCGATGCGCGCCAGCTTCGGACGCAGGCGCGTGATCACCTCGTCGGCGGTGGCGTCGCGCTCGCGGCGCGGCTTGAGCGCGATGAACATGCGCGCGGTGTTGACGGTGGTGCCGCGGGCCCCGCCGCCGGTGTAGGCGGTGACGGTGGCCACCGCGGGATCCGCGCGCACGATCTCCGCGTAACGGGTCACCTTGTCCCGCATCGCCTGGAACGAGGTGTCCTGGGCGGCCACGATCGAGCCGTTGAGGCGGCCGTTGTCCTGCTGGGGGAAGAACCCCTTGGGCACCACCATGAAGAGGTACACGTTGAGCGCGCAGGTCAGGCCCGCGATCAGCAGCACGGTGCGCGGGTAGCTGAGCGCCCAGCCGAGCGACTTCTCGTAGCCGGTGGTGACCCAGCCGAACACCCGCTCGCCGGCGCGGTAGAGGCGGCCCCGGGGCTTGCCGTGGTGCGAGCGGAGCAGCCGCGCGCACATCATCGGGGTGGTGGTGAGGGAGACGACCAGCGAGACGAGGATGGCCACCGAGAGCACCACCGCGAACTCGCGGAAGAGCCGCCCGATCAGCCCGCCCATCAGGAGGATCGGGATGAACACCGCGACCAGCGAGATGCTGATCGAGAGCACCGTGAACCCGATCTCGCGCGCGCCCTGGACCGCCGCCTCGAGGGGGGACATGCCCGCCTCGAGATGGCGCATGACGTTCTCCACCACCACGATCGCGTCGTCCACCACGAAGCCGGTGGCCACCGTGAGGGCCATCAGCGAGAGGTTGTCGATGCTGTAGCCGATCAGGTACATGAAGGCGAAGGTGCCGATGAGCGAGACCGGCACCACCACCCCGGGGATCGCGGTGGCGCGCCAGTCGCGCAGGAACAGGAATACCACCAGCACCACCAGGGCCACCGAGATCATGAGGGCGTGCTCGACGTCGGCCACCGAGGCGCGGATGGTCACGGTCTGGTCCAGCACCGGGGTCACCGTCACGTCGGCGGGCAGCAGCGCGTGCAGCTCGGGCATCGCTTCGCGGATGCGGTCCACCGCATCGATGATGTTGGCGCCGGGCTGGCGGAAGATGATGAGCAGCGCGGCGCGCTGGCCGTTGGCGAGGCCGATCGAGCGCAGGTCCTCGACCGAGTCGCGCACGTCGGCCACGTCCTCGAGGCGGACCGCGGACCCGTTGCGCCAGGCCACCAGCAGCGGCCGGTACTCCGCCGCGTAGCGGATCTGGTCGCTGGTGCGGATCTCCCAGGCCCGCTCCGGGCCGTGGATCTGCCCCTTGGGCCGGTTGACGTTGGCGCTCGCGAGCACCGCGCGCACGTCCTCCAGCCCGATGCCGTAGCGCGCGAGCGCGTGGGGGTTCAGCTCCACCCGCACCGCGGGCAGCGAGCTGCCGCCCACGAACACCTGCCCGACCCCTTCGATCTGGGCCAGCTTCTGCTGGAGGATCGTGGAGGCCATGTCGTAGAGCTTGCCGGGCGGCGCGGTCGCGGAGGTCAGCGCGAGGATCATGATCGGCGCGTCGGCCGGATTGACCTTGCGGTAGGTGGGATTGCTCGGCAGGTTCGACGGGAGCTGGCCGCTCGCCGCGTTGATCGCGGACTGCACGTCGCGGGCGGCCCCGTTGATGTCGCGCGAGAGATCGAACTGCAGCGCCACGCTCGTCGAGCCGAGGAAGCTCGTGGAGGTCATCTCGCTGACCGCCGCGATGCGGGTGAACTGACGCTCGAGCGGGGTGGCCACCGCGGAGGCCATGGTGAGCGGGCTCGCCCCGGGCAGGCCGGTGGAGACGTTGATGGTGGGGAAGTCGACCTGCGGCAGCGGCGCCACCGGCAGGAGCTGGAAGCCGATCGCGCCCGCCAGCACGAGCGCGATCGTCAGCAGGAGGGTGCCGACCGGCCGCCGGATGAAGGGGCCGGAGAGGTTCACGCGCCCGGATCCGTGGCCGCGACCGGCGCGGGGACCGCGCGGCGGCGGGTGGCGCGGGCGGCGAGCCGGTCGAAGGCGAGGTAG
>DATFGS010000026.1:0-4225 GCA_035249225.1 Candidatus Methylomirabilota bacterium
GCCGTCGGGGGGCCGCTCGGCATCGTGGCGGGCATCGTCATGGGCTGGAGCCGGCAGACGGATGACTACCTCCACCCGATCTACGTCGTCCTGCGCTCGATCCCTCCGATCGCGATGATCACCTACGTCATGCTGTGGTTCGGGCACGGCGAAGCCCACCGGCTCATCCCCATCGTCTACGCGGTCTTCACGACCGTGGTGATCCCGACCTACCACGCCGTCCGTGACCTCGCCGAGGTATACGTGCGCGCGGCGCGCTCGCTCGGGGCCGGCGGGTGGCTCCTGTTCGCCCGGGTGGTTCTGCCCGCCGCGAGCCCCGGCGTGCTCTCCGCCCTGCGCTATTCCCTCATCATCGCGTGGATGACCACGGTCGGCGTCGAGATGCTGATGGCGGAGACCGGCATCGGCCATCTGCTCGTGGGCGGCGGTCTCTGGGCCTCTCGCCTCCAGGTCGGGGTGGATCCGGCCGTGGTCATCGTCGCCATCCTCGGGCTGGCCGCGACTGGATACCTGATGGACGCGGCGGCCCGGATCGTGGCCGACCGGGTGACCTTCTGGGCCAGCAGGCGGCGAGCATGGTAGCGGAGAGGCGCCCCGCTCGCTTGAGGCGCGGGCTCGCCGGGCTGCTCGGCCTGGCCGCGCTCTACGGCCTGGCCGCGCAGATCGGCAGCGGCCGCCTCCCGACGACGGTGTTCATAGCCCCGCACGAGATCGAGGGCGTGGAACTCCTGCCCACCTACTCATCGCTCGCGGACGAGGCAACGTTCCTGGTGCAGGCGGGCATTCTCCAGGGCGGGGTGGGCGTCAGCACGTCTCGGGTCCTGATCGGTCTGCTGCTGGGATCGACCGTCGGGATCGCCCTGGGCCTGGCGATGGGGTGGGCGACCGGGATCGAGTACGTGCTCGAGCCCTGGGTCGTGCTGCTCCGATTCACCCCCGCCCTGGCCCTGCTTCCGCTCTACGTGCTGTGGTTCGGCCTGGGCGAAGTATCCAAGGTCGGGCTGATCGCCACGAGCGTCGCGGTCGTGACGCTGCAGGGCGCCTATCAGGGTGTGCGCGGAATCCCACGCGTGTACTGGGACGCGGCTGCGTCCCTCGCGGCGCCGCGGTGGCTCCTGGTCCGTCGCGTCATCCTGCCCGCCGCGCTGCCGCAGATCCTGGCGAGCCTGCGCATCGCCATCGCGCTGGCATGGGTCACGGTGGTGGTGGCCGAACTGATCGAGCCCACCATGCCCAGCCTCGGCTACCTCCTGGCCCTGGCCGGCGCCTACCCGCGAGTGCCGACCATCATGATCGCCCTCGCCGCGATCGCGCTGCTCGTGCTGATCTCCGACGGGCTCACGCTGGTGGCCTACCGGTGGGCGACCCGCTGGGTGAGGAGGAGGCATGAGTAAGAACCAGCCCCGGAAGGTCCGGCTCCACGTGGAGGATGTGTCCTACCGCTACCCGGGCGGCACACGGACGCTCGCGCTCGAAGGGCTCACGCTGGACGTGCACGACAACGAGTTTCTCGCCATCGTCGGGCCCGTCGGATGCGGCAAGACCACCTTCCTGCGCATCGTCGCGGGGTTCCTCGGACCGACCCGGGGCGCGGTCCTGTGCGATGGTGCCGCCGTGCGCGCGCCCGGCGCCGACCGCGGTTACGTCTTCCAGGAGGACGCGATCTTCCCGTGGCTGACGGTGCAGGACAACCTCGAGTTCGGGCTTCGGGCCAAGCGAATGGCGCGCGCAGAGCGCGCCGCGATCGCCGTGGAGCTGATCCGGCTCATCGGGCTCCAGGGGTATGAGCGGGCCTATCCGCGCGACCTCTCCGCGGGCATGTCCAAGATGGTGGAGGTGGCGCGGGTCCTCGCCACGGATCCGTCCATGCTGATCCTGGACGAGCCCTTCGGTTCCCTCGATGCCCAGACCCGGGCGCAGATGCAGGACGAGATGCACCGGCTGTGGGAAAAGCGGCTCAAGACCGTGGTGCTGGTCACGCACGATGTGGAGGAGGCCATCCACCTGGCCGACCGCGTCGTCGTGTTCTCCCCGCGACCGGGTCGGGTCAAGGCGGTCGTGCCCGTACAGCTTCCGAGGCCGCGGTCGCTCGAGATGCGGCTGTCGCCGGAGTTCGCGGCGCTCAAGCGGGGCATCTGGGCAGAGCTGGGCCTGACCTAGGCGGATCGGCGGGAGACGGGGCTAGGGTGTGTGCCACAAGTAAATGAGGCGTGTAGCTCATTGGCGGTGCGGCGTCCGTGGTGCTAACTGATGCTCGTCGAGTTCCCTGACAAGGGGGGGTGAGAGCCCGTAGACGGGATCGAGCGAGATGAGGCAAGCAGAATGAAAATCCCGGCACAATGCCGGGACGCGCGGGCGCTCAGCCCGACGCATCGAGGCCCGGATGGCGAACGACCTGCCCCGGGCCTCTTGCTTTCCAGCCACCTACGCGCTCCGTAGCTTCGGGTGGGGCGGCGAGGCGCCCGATGCGGGCGGGAGGAGGTCGCCCTCGCGGAAGCGCGTCCAGCGCAGCGGGGCGAGGTCCCAGCCCGACGCCCGCCCTTCCAGGACGAGCTCGGCCATGATGTCACCGACCGCGACCGAGTGCTTGAATCCGTGGCCACTCCAGCCGAAGTCGGCGAACAGCCCCGCGTACTCCGGGATGGCGCCGAGCACGGGCTCGTGGTCGGGGGTCACGTCGTAGACGCCCGAGTAGCCGCCCATCGACAGCCCGTGCTCCATGCACGAAAATCGCCGCGCGATCAGCTCGGCGTTGCGGAGGATCTCGCCCGAATCGGCCCCTTCGTTGTACGAGTCGGGATCCACCACGTCCTCGTATACGGACAGGCCGTGGATCGTCAGATTGCCCGTCTCCGGGCGCATGTAGGTGCCGTGGGGCCGGTCGATGATCGCCGGGTGCGAGGCGAACTGAGGCGGGCGGCGGAAGAAGCACATCTGATGGCGCTTCGGCGTCACCGGCACCTCGATACCGAGCGGCCGGAGCAGGCGATCGGCCCACAGCCCGGCGCAGACCACGACGGCCGGGGCGCTGATGGTCCCGTGCGTGGTGGCAACGCCGGTCACCCGCGCGCCGTCGCTGAGGATCGCCTCCACCGTCACGTATTGAACGATGGTCGACCCGAGCTCCCGGGCCCGGGCGACGAGCGCGTTCGTGGTCGATGAGGGGTCCGCATAGCCGGACTCGGGCTCGTGCGCCCCGGCCGCGACGTCGTGCACCGACATCTCCGGGACCAGGCGCCGCACGTCGTCGGGTCCCAGCAGGTCCACCCGCACCCCCAGCTCCCGGGCGCGCCGGACGTTCTCCCGCAGGTGCGGCGCGGTGTCGGCGCCGGCCAGCCACAGCACCCCGACCTGCCGGAACCCCGGATCGCCGCCGCCGATCACGTCGGCCCAGCGCTGGAACGCGTTGGCCGATGCGTTCCCGGTCCGGGTGAGGAGATCCATGGCGTAGAAGCGGCGCACGAGCGCCGACGACCGGCCAGTGGGGCCCGAGGCCAGGAACTTCCGCTCGACCAGAACCACCCGCCCCGCCTTCCGGCGCGCCAGGTGGCACGCGACGCTGGCCCCGTGCACGCCTCCCCCGACGATGACCACATCCGCGGTCCCCGGAACATCACTCATGGCGTCCTCCCCGACAGATTGACCGCCGCGCCTCCGCGCGGTAGCCATTATGCACAGGACGCCGGCCAGATCCGGCTTCCTCTCGTGCGCACGTCGATGCCAGGATGGCCCATGGCCGGCCTCTCCCTCCTCCTGCTCGTCATCGTCGTGGCGGCCGAGCCGGCCACGGCCGCGGTGATCACGATCGCCCCTTCGAATGCCGACGCGAGCTGCGACGAGCAGTTCGAGAAGGTCGCGAACCGGCTGCGGCCCGGCGGAGAGCTGGTGCTGCACGGCGGTACCTACAGCCAGCCCTGCCGCCGGGCGATCACCGTGAACGGGACCCCCGCGCGGCCGATCACGATCCGGGCGGCTCCGGAGAGGTCCCGATCCTGACCCGGCCCGTGCCGCCGAACCTCGACTACCCGCAGCACAACATCGAGATCGTGAACTCATCCTATCTGGTGATCCGCGGCCTCCACTTCAAGGGCGGCAGCAGCGGGATGACGGTCACCGGGCACCACATCACCCTCGAGGACAACGAGATCTACGAGACGGCGAACAACGCCCTCGCGATCAACCGGGGGAACACGGACTCGCTGGTGATCCGGCGCAATCATATCCA
>DATFGS010000027.1:0-1325 GCA_035249225.1 Candidatus Methylomirabilota bacterium
CCAGCGCGCGTGGCGCTCGCGCGGGATCTCCTCGGCGTCGAACGACGCGCGCCGGGTATCGGGATCGTTCCGCCAGCGCCACAGGAGATCGCGGTCCGCGCGCGTCGCGGGCCGGAGGCGGAGACGCGCCGCCCCGCTCACCGGAGCATCTCCCAGGTGAGGATCGAATCCTCCTCGATGTCCAGGCCCGCGACGCGGCCGATCACCTGCGGCAGGTGCTTGGGCTTGATCCCGAAGCCGGGCCGCTTGACCGTGACCATCCGGGCCTCGATGCGCGCGCCCATCGGGATCGCGCAGGCGGCCACCAGGCTCCGGCGCGCCTTCTGGTGCATCTCCACTTCCTCGGGCGCGGGGCCCAGCTTGCGGCCGTCGCCCAGGGCCACTTCGGTCTCGTGGATGTGCTTGACCATCTCCGCGAGCTCGCCGGGCTCGATCGCGAAGGGATGATCGGGACCCTTCAGCGCGCGGCTCATCGTGTAGTGCTTCTCGATCACGCACGCGCCGAGGGCGCGCGCCGCGACCGGCAGGTGGATGCCGCGGGAGTGGTCCGAAAGGCCCACCGGGGTGCCGAAGGCCTGGCGCATCGTGGTCATGGCCCGCAGGTTCATCCGCTCGGGGGGAGCCGGGTAGAGCGAGGCGCACTGCAGCAGCACCACCTGGTGGTTGCCCACCGCGGCGCAGGTCGCGAGGGCGTCCGCGATGTCCTCGTAGTCGGCCAGCCCGGTCGAGATGATCATGGGCTTGCCCTTCGACGCCGCGTGGCGCACCAGCGGCAGGTCCACGATCTCGAAGGACGCGATCTTGAACGCGGGCACCGCGAGGGCGTCGAGCTCGTCCACCGCGGGATGGTCGAACGGGGTGGACATGAACAGGAGCCCGCGCTTGCGGGCCTCCTCGGCCAGCTCGCCCTGCCACTCGCGGGGCAGCTCGATGCCCTTGATGAGATCCCACGTGCTCTGATCGCTCAGGCCCTCGAGATAGGTGAACCGGGGCGTCTTCTTGGAGTAGAGGGTCTCCGCCGAGTAGGTCTGGAACTTCACCGCGTCCGCCTTCGCCTCGGCCGCGACCGCGATCAGCTCCTTGGCCATCACCAGATCGCGGTTGTGGTTGGCCCCCGCCTCCGCGATGACGAAGCACGGATGCGCCTCGCCGATCGGGCGACCGCCGATCGTGATGTCGCTCATCGCGCCGCCCGGACCGGCGCCTCGATCCGCTCGCGGAGGCACGCAGCGACGCGCCACGCGCCGCCGCCGTCCACGAGCGCGCGCCCGCGCTCGGCCATCGCCCGCCGGCGCGCCGGAGCCGCCAGATCCCGCACCGCCGCG
>DATFGS010000028.1:0-3832 GCA_035249225.1 Candidatus Methylomirabilota bacterium
GCTCCCCCGGCTCGGCCCGCTGCGCCACCTCGACCGTTTGCCCCCCGACGTCCACGAGGGCCAGGTCTCGCGTCCACTCGACGACCCGCCCATCGAGGATGGTCTCGACGCCCACGAAACGGGCCACGTCCTCGGAGGCGGGCGCCCGGAACACCTGGGCCGCGTCGTCGAGCTGCACGAGGCGACCGCCAATGAGGACGCCGACCCGGTCGCCCAGCGTCATGGCCTCGGCACGGTCGTGCGTCACCAGCACGGTGGTGGTGTGCTCCTGGCGCAGGATCCGGGCGAAGTCGTCGAGCAGGGCCTCGCGGGTGGGCTGGTCGAGCGCCGAGAACGGCTCGTCGAGCAGCAGCAGCTCGGGCTCGAGCACGAGCGCGCGGGCCAGCGCGGTCCGCTGCGCCTCGCCCCCCGAGAGCGTGCGCGCCTGGCGCGACGCCAGATGCCCGATGCCGAGCCGCGCGAGCCATGCGTCCACCCGCGGCGCCACCCGGCCGGCATCCACGCCGCGGAAGCGAAGGCCGAGGCCCACATTGGCCCGGACCGTGGTATCCGCGAGGAGGGGCTCCTGGAAGACGCTGGCCATGCGCCGCCGCACCGCGAGCCCCTGGGCCGGGGTCACGGGCTCACCCTGGAAGCGCACGCTGCCCGCGGTCGCCGCCTCGAGCAGGCCCATCACCCGGAGCAGGGTGGACTTGCCCGCGCCGTTGGGGCCGATGACCGCAAGGGCCTGGCCCGCGTCCACCGCCAGCCCGGGGATCTCCAGAATGACTCGTCCCCCGTGGGAGACCTGCACCCCGTGCAGCGCGACGACCGGCGGCGGCATCAGGCGGAGGGCAGCACGTGGATCGCGCCTCGGTGCAGCGAGAACTGCCAGTGCCGGTCGCGCTCGATCTCGAGGATCTCGTAGACGAGCCGCGGTACCTCGAGCTCGAGATCGTAGTCGCCCTGGGCGGGCGCGCCCGGCTCGTCGAGCCGGATGAAGAGCGTCCACGAGGCGCCCTGGTCCACCTCGCGGACGACAGTGCCGACCATCAAGTTCATGTGGTGCGAGCCGTCCACGCCGGTGCGGTCCTTGCGGATCAGGCGCACGTACTCCGGGCGGATGAAGAACGCGAGCGTGGTGTCCGGCGCGGGCAGGTACGCGTGGGTCGGCGAGTTCACCGCCTCGAGAGTCTGCCCCCGCCAGCGGAACTGGATGCGGTCGGAGGTGGCCTTGAGCGTGACTCCCTGCACCAGGTTCCGGATCCCCATGATACGCGCCACGCTGCGCGACGAGGGCTGCGACAGCAGCTCGGCGCGCGGCGCCGCCTGGATGACTCGCCCTTCTTCATAGACCACGATGCGGTCGCCCAGCCGGTACGCCTCGGTGAGGTCGTGCGTGACCAGCACCGCCGCGATGCCCCAGCCGGTGAGAATGCTGCGCAGCTCGTCGCGCAGGGCCTGGCGCAGCGGCAGGTCGAGCGCGGAGAGCGGCTCGTCCAGCAGCAGCAGCGCCGGATCGGTGGCGAGCGCCCGCCCGAGGGCCACACGCTGGCGCTGGCCGCCCGACAGCTCGCGCGGGTAGCGCTCCGCGAAGGCCTCGATCCCCAGGCGGCCCAGCACCTCGTCCACCCGGCGACGCCGCTCGTCCCGGGCGCGGTCGCGCAGGCCGAAGCCCACGTTGCCGCGCACGGTGAGGTGCGGGAACAGCGCGTAGCCCTGGAAGACATAGCCGACGCGCCGCCGCTGGGGCGGCACGTCGATGGAGGCCGCCGCGTCGAAGAGCACGTGGCCGTCCACCACGATGCGGCCCGCGTCGGGGCGCACGAGCCCGGCCAGGCACTGGAGCGTGAGCGTCTTGCCCGCGCCCGACGGCCCGAAGAGCGCGGCGACGCCGTCGCCCGCGCTCCACTCGACGTCGAGCGTGAAGCCGGGCAGCGACTTGCGGATGGCGACCTCGAGCCGATCCGTCATGTCGCGCGCGCGCCCAGGCGGTTCGCCGCGATCAGCACGAGGCACGACAGCGCGGTGAGCGCCGCCACCAGCCCGAGCGCCTCAGCGCTCTCGCCGGTCTGCACCGCGGTGTAGATCGAGAGCGGTACCGTCTGGGTCCGGCCCGGGATGTTGCCCGCGAGCATCAAGGTGGCGCCGAACTCGCCGAGCGCTCGGGCGAACGCGAGCACGAGCCCGGCCAGGATGCCGTTGCGGGCGAGCGGCAGCGTGACCTCGAGGACGGTACGCAGCTCGGAGCGGCCGAGGGTGTAGGCCGCGCGCTCGAGATCGCGATCCACCGACTCGATGGCCGCCCGCACCGTGCGCACCAGCAGCGGCAGCGCCATCACGGTGGCCGCGATCACCGCCGCGTACCAGGTGAAGGCCACCGTGAAGCCGGTCGCCTCGTAGAGCGGCGCGCCGAGCACGCCGCGCCGGCCCAGCAGCACGATCAGGTAGTAGCCGACCACGGTGGGCGGCAGGACCAGCGGCAGGGTGACCAGCAGGTCCACCAGGCTCTTGCCCCTGAAGCGGCGCCGCGCCAGCGCATAGGCGATGGGGATGCCCACCAGCGCGTTCAGCGCGGTGGCCACCACCGCGACCTGGAGCGACAACCGGAGGGCGGAGAGATTGTCGGGGCTCATGATGGATCGACGCGATGCCCCGGTAGTATGCCATGCCCGGATGGGCCGACGGCCGGAGCTGGGCCGGGCGACCTGGAGGGGCAGGCGCCTATCGCACGCCTGCGGGCGCCGGCTGGAAGCCAAAGCGACCGAGCACCGCCTGGCCTTCACGACCCAGCAGCCGGTCGACGAACGCCTGGGCGAGCGCAGGCTGGCGCGTCTCCGTCACGACCGCGGCCGGGTAGACCACCGGACGATAGGTGTCCTCGGCGGGCCGGAAGGCCTCCTTCACCGCCTGGCCGCGAAGCGCCGCGTCGGTGGTGTAGACGAAACCCGCGTCCACTTCGCCCCGCGCCACGTAGTCGAGCGCCTGGCGCACGTTCTCCGCGAAGACCAGCTTGGGCTGCACGCGATCCCAGAGCCCGAGCGCCCGGAGGCTCTCCTCCGCGTACTGCCCCGCGGGCACGGTCCTGGGGTTGCCCACCACGATCCGCGCCACCCGCGCGTCGGCCAGATCGGCGGCCTTGATGATGTCCACCCGGGAGTCGGCCGGCTTGATCACGGTGAGCAGGTTCCGAGCGAAGACCCGGCGCGTGCCCGGCACGATCAGCTTGCGCTTCTCCAGCTCGTCCATCTGGATCTGCGCCGCCGAGATGAAGACGTCCACCGGGGCGCCCGCCTCGATCTGTTTCTGCAGCTCGCCGGACGAGCCCCAGTTGTAGAGCAGGCTCACGCCGGGCCGGGCCGTCGTGAAGCCGCGCCCGATCTCGGTGACCGCATCCTTCATGCTGATCGCCGCCGACACGGTCAGCGACTGCGCCGACGCGGTGGCAGCCAGGCCCACCACGACCACGAACACCAGGGTGATCCATCGCAGCAAGGGCACGGGTCCTCCGAGCCTCCTATCGTACCGCCGCCGGAGTCTTCCGGAGGGCGCTCACGCGCGCCGGCGCTGCTGGATGAAGCTCAGCGCCCAGTTCACCAGGAAGGTGATCAGCAGCAGGATCACCGAAAGCGCGATGGCGAGGTCGAAATTACCCTTGCCGGTCTCGAGCACGGTGGCGGTGGTGAGCACGCGCGTCGAGCCGCGGATATTACCGCCCAGCATCATGGAGGCGCCCACCTCGGAGATCACGCCGCCGAAGCCCGCCATCACCGCGGCCAGCATCGGCAGGCGCGCTTCCTTGAGCAGCACCCAGAGCATCTGCGCGCGCGAGGCACCGAGGCCCAGCATCTGG
>DATFGS010000029.1:0-12892 GCA_035249225.1 Candidatus Methylomirabilota bacterium
CACCGACTTCGTCCGGAACCGGCTCATGGTGGAGGGCACCATCGATCCGGGTGACGCCCAGATCCTCTTCACCACCGACTCGCTGGAGGAGGCGGTGGCGCGGGTCGCGGAGGTCGGCATGCGCCGCTTCGGGCTCGGCTACGCGAAGCGCCCCCGCCGGCGCTGGTTCCTGGGCGAGTCGTCTTGACCCTTCGCGGATCGCTTGCTAGCGTAGCCGCGCCACCATCGACTTCGAACGGGAGATCCTCCATGCACATCGCTTCGTCGCTGCGCTTCGCGGCCGCCCTGCTCCTGGCCCTCGTGGCCGTCGCCGGCCCCACCGCCGCCTCCGCCCAGGCCCCGATCAAGATCGGGCTGGTGCAGGGTTTCACCGGGGCGCTCGAGGTCTACGACAAGCAGGCCAAGCGCGGCTTCGACCTGGGGCTCGAGTACGCGACCCAGGGCAAGAAGGAGGTGCTGGGCCGGAAGATCGAGGTGATCGAGGAGGACGACCAGCTCAAGCCGGACGTGGCCAAGCAGAAGGTCACCAAGCTCTACGCCGACGACAAGGTGGACCTGGTGGTGGGCACCACGTCGAGCGCGGCGGCCCTCGCGGTCCTGCCGGTGGCCGCCGAGTTCAAGAAGGTCCTGATCGTGGAGCCCGCGGTGGCGGACAGCATCACCGGCGAGAACTGGAACCGTTACGTCTTCCGCACCGGCCGCAACTCGAGCCAGGACGCCATTGCCAACGCGCTGGCGGTCGCCAAGCCGGGCGTGTCGATCGCCACCATCGCCCAGGACTACGCCTTCGGCCGGGACGGGGTCTCGGCCTACAAGGCGGCGGTCGAGAAGGCGGGGGCCAAGGTCGTCCACGAGGAGTACACGCCCACCACCGCCACCGACTTCACCGCCCCGATCCAGAAGATCATCGGCGCGCTCAAGGACCGGAGCGGTCCCAAGTACGTGTTCGTGATCTGGGCGGGCAAGGGCGGACCGTTCGGGCAGCTCGTGGACAATCGCCTCGACAAGTACGGCATCACCCTGACCAGCGGCAGCAACGTCCTCGACGCGCTCAAGGCGATGAAGGAGGGCAAGCTCGAGGGCATGGTGGGCGGCGCCTACTACTACTACGAGATCCCCAAGAACCCGGTGAACGACTGGCTGGTCCGCGAGCACATGAAGCGCTTCAACGAGCCGCCCGACTTCTTCACGTGCGGCGGCTTCGCGGCCGCGATGGCGGTGGTGGCGGGGATCCAGAAGGCGGGCGGGACCGACACCGAGAAGCTGATCGCCGCGATGGAGGGCCTGGAGTTCCAGACGCCCAAGGGCAAGATGATCTTCCGCAAGGAGGACCACCAGGCGCTCCAGAGCATGTACTCGTTCAAGATGGTGGCGAAGCCGGACGTGGCCTGGCTGGTGCCGACTCTCGTGCGCGAGCTGAGCCTGCAGGAGACCGCGCCCCCGATCATGAACAAGCGATGACCCCCGCATCTGCGATGACGACGGTCGCTCGCGTCGCGCTCAAGAACGACGTCTCGCTCGCGGTCGCGGAGTGGCCCGGGGCCGGCAAGGGCCCCGCGCTGATCTGCGTGCACGGGCTGACCGCGAACCACACCTGCTGGGCGAGCGTGGCCGACGTGCTCTCCCCGGCCCACCGGCTGATCGCTTACGATCTCCGGGGTCGGGGCGAGAGCGACAAGCCCGAGACCGGCTACAGCCTCGCCCACCACAACGAGGACCTGCTCGGACTCCTCGATCACTTCGGCCTCCGGAAGGCGGTCCTGGTCGGCCACTCGCTGGGCGCCCACATCGCGGTCCGCTTCGCGGCCACCCATCCGGAGCGGGTGGCCAAGCTGGTGCTGGTGGACGGCGGCATCGACGTCCGGCACGAGATCCTCGAATCGCTGCGACCGGCGATCAACCGCCTCGGGGTCGAGTTCCCGTCGCTCGACATGTTCCTGGGCTTCGTGCGCATGCTGCCGATGTTCGAGGGCCGCTGGAACGACTACCTCGAGCGCTACTTCCGCTACGACGTCGAGGAATTGCCCGCGGGCACCGTGCGCTCGAAGGCGGCGCGCCACGCCATCGAGGAGGAGATCGGCAACCTCGAGCGGGAGCGGCTCTGGGTCTATCACCACCGGATCAAGGCGCCCACCCTGATCTTCCGCGCGCCCGACGGGCTGCTCACCGCCACCGACTGCCTGATGACGCAGGACGAGGCGGAGGCGCTGGCCCACGCCATCCCGCGCGCCAAGCTGGTGGTGGTGCCCGGGACCAATCACTACACGGTCCTGCTGGGGCAGCACCCGAGAGTGAAGAACGCCCTGCGGGCCTTCCTCAAGGGGACCTAGCACGGCGTCGGCCCCGGTCGTCTCCACCCGCGACCTCACCATCCGCTTCGGCGGCCACGTCGCGGTGGACCACGTCACCCTCGACGTGGCGCCTCACACGCTCAAGTCCATCATCGGCCCGAACGGCGCGGGCAAGACCACCTTCTTCAACCTGCTGAGCGGGCAGTACCGGCCGAGCGAGGGGCGGATCCTGCTCAAGGGCCGCGACATCACGAGCCGGGGGGCGGCGGCGCGGACGCGGCTCGGCATCGGGCGGTCCTTCCAGCTCACCAACATCTTTCCCACGCTCACCGTGCTCGAGAACGTGCGGCTCGCGGTGCAGGCTCACCGCGGGCTCGGCTTCACGGCCTGGCGCGACTACCGCAGCTTTCCGGACCTCGAGGACGCGGCGTACCGGCTGCTCGAGACGGTGCTGCTCGAGACGAAGTGGGCGGCCCCGGCCGGCGCGCTGGCCCACGGCGAGAAGCGGAAGCTCGAGCTGGGCATCCTGCTCGCGCTCGAGCCCGAGGTGCTGCTGCTGGACGAGCCCACCGCGGGCATGTCGCTCGAGGAGGTGCCGGCCATCATCGGGCTCATCGACGCCATCCGCGCCCGCCGGGACCGGACGATCCTGCTCGTCGAGCACAAGATCGACATGGTGATGGCGCTCTCCGACTCGATCGCGGTGCTGCAGGACGGGCGACTCATCGCCGACGGCCCGCCCGCGGAGGTCAGCGCGAGCGCGGCGGTGCAGGCCGCGTACTTCGGGACCACCACCCCTCACCCCGCCCTCTCCCCCGAGGGGAGAGGATGAGCCATGCCTGAGCTGCTCGAGCTGGAGGACGTGCACACCGACATCGGGCAGCACCACATCCTGCAGGGTGTCTCTTTGCGGGTGCGCCCCGATGCGGTCACCGTGCTCCTCGGGCGCAACGGGGCGGGCAAGACCACCACGATGCGGACGATCATGGGCGTGCTGCGGCCGCGCCGGGGGACGGTGCGCTTCGCGGGCCGCCCGATCCACGCCCTCGCCCCGCACGCCATCGCACGGCTCGGCATCGGCTACGTGCCGGAGGGGCAGGGCATCTTCACCACCCTCACCGTGGACGAGAACCTGCGGGTGGCGATGCTGGCCGAGACCGCGGAGAGCCGCGACCGGCTCCGGCGCGCGCTCGCCCTCTTCCCCGACCTCGAGCGCTTCCGCGACGCGCGTGCGGGCACGCTCTCGGGCGGCCAGAAGCAGATGCTCGCGATCGCGCGCGCGTTCGTGAATCCGACCCGGCTCCTGCTGATCGACGAGCCCTCGAAGGGCCTGGCCCCCATCGTGATCGAGCACCTCATCGGCGCGCTCACCGCGATGAAGGAGCACGCCACCGTGGTCCTGGTGGAGCAGAACTTCGCGATGGCGAGCCGCCTGGGCGACGACTGCTACGTCATGGACGACGGCCGCACCGTGCACGCGGGGCCGATGGCCGCGCTCGCCGCCGACCAGGCGCTCAAGCGGCGGTACCTCGGCATATGAGGCGCGCGGTGGCGCCGCTGCTCGGCCTCGCCCTGCTGCTCCTCCCGCTCGCCGCGATCGAGCCGCGCACCTGGCTCACCCTCACGGTGGCCGGCCTCGCGATGGGGATGCTGATCTTCCTGGTCGCGGCGGGCCTCACCCTGATCTTCGGGCTCATGGACGTGCTCAACTTCGCGCACGGCGCGCTCTTCTCCTGGGGCGCCTACGCGGGCTTCAGCGTGGCCGTCCTCGTCAACGGGTCCTGGGGCTGGGCCTCGTCCGAGTCCGTGCTCGCGAACGCGGGGCTGCTCCTGCTCGCGGTCACCGGCGCGGTGGTGGTGTCGTGCGCGCTCGGCATCGCGCTCGAGCGAGTGATCGTGCGGCCGGTGTACGGCCAGCACCTGTTCCAGATCCTGATCACGCTCGGGGCCACCATCGTGCTCGAGGAGCTGATCCGCATCGCGTGGGGGCCGAACGACCAGGTCATGCCGGTGCCGGTCACCTTCAAGGGGTCGTGGGACGTGGCCGACGTGGTGATCCTGCGCTTCCCGGTCATCGCCATCGGGCTGGGCGTCGCGGTCTACGCGGGCATGTGGTGGCTGCTCCACCGCACCCGGGTCGGTCTGATCGTGCGGGCGGGGGTCGAGAACAACGAGATGGTGCAGGTGATGGGCCACGACATCCACCGCTACTTCACCGCGGTGTTCGCGGCCGGGTCCGCCCTGGCCGGAGTCGGCGGGCTCATGTGGGGCATGTTCAGCCAGTCGGTCCGCCCCGCCATGGGCGGCGAGCAGCTCATCTTCGCCTTCATCGTGGTGATCATCGGGGGGCTCGGGAGCGTCACCGGCTCCCTGGTCGGGGCGCTGCTGGTCGGGCTGTCGTACAACTACGTGGCGTATCTCGTTCCCAAGGCGGCGATCGGCGTGACGATGGCCATCATGGTGCTGGTGCTGCTGGTGCGCCCCACCGGCCTCTACGGGACGGGCAAGTGAGCGCGTCGGCCGGGCTCTCCCCGGTGCAGGCCGCCCGGGAAGCGGCGCGCCGGGGCCGCCGGCGCGAGCCGACCGCGATCCTGCGCATGGCCCTGCTCCTCGCGTGGGTGCTCCTGCCCCTGATCGCGCCCTCGTTCCAGACCCTGGACCTCGCGCTCAAGATCGCGCTCTTCGCCACGCTGGCCGCGAGCTTCGACGTGGTGATCGGCTACACCGGCATCGTCTCGTTCGGCCACGCGATGTTCTTCGGCTTCGGCGCCTACGCGGTGGCCCTGGCGGTGGGCAAGCTGGGCGCGCCCACCTACGGCCACGTGCTCCTGGGCTTCCTCGCCGGGATCGTGGTCTCCGCGGTGGTGTCCATCGTGATCGGCGCCTTCTCGCTCCGGGTCAAGGCGCTGTTCTTCGCGATGATCACCCTGGCTTTCGCGGAGTTCGCGCTCATCCTGGCCGTGCAGTGGAGCGCGCTCACCGGCGGCGAGGACGGGCTCTCCCCGAAGCTGCCGGGGGTCTTCGCGGCGGGCGCCTCCGGGCCCTTCGGGCTGAGCGGCCGGCTCGTCACCTACTACACGGTGCTCGCGGTGTGCCTGGCCGCGTTCCTACTGATGCGCCGCTTCGTGCACTCGCCGCTGGGGCGGACGCTCCAGGCCATCCGCGACAACGAGCTGCGGGCCGAAGCGCTCGGCTACCGCACCTTCGTCTTCCAGCTCGTGGCGTCGTCCTTCGGCAGCGTGGTCGCGACGGTCCTCGGCGGCTGCTACACGCTGTGGGTGCGCTACGTGAACCCGGAGTCCGCGCTCGGCATCCCGATCATGCTCGACGTGCTGCTGATGGTGATCATCGGCGGAATCGGCACGCTCTACGGCGGCATCGTGGGCGCCGCCGTTCTCCTCACCGCGCGCACGCTGCTGCCCAACCTGCGCGGGCTGGCCGCGACCGTGTTCTCGGGCTCCGAGATCCTGCAGCGGCTCTCCGAGCGCTGGCTGCTCTACTTCGGGATTCTCTTCATCCTGGTCGTGTTCTTCTTCCCCCGGGGGGTGCTGGGGACCCTCCGGGAGGTCGCGGCCCGACGGCGCCGCGCCGGCGCCCCGGAGGCGTAGCGCCTTTTTCGACGGGGTTTTAGGGTATGCTGTGACCGAGAATGCCCGCCCGAGATTACGATGCCATCGTGGTCGGGGCCAGCTTCGGCGGCCTCGCCGTCGCCCGCCAGCTCCGGGGAGAGATCCTGCTCTTGGACCGCAACGAGGTCGGCAGCGTGCAGACCTCCGCGTGCGGCACCCCGCTCTGGGTTCCCGAGGCCCTCGGCGTGTCCGCCAGCGTGCTCCAGGTCCACGACCGCCTGGAGATCCGCACGCCCACCCGCACGGTTCGCTACGATCTCTCCGCGGTCCCGTTCTGCACGTTCGACTACCGGGCCTTCTGCGAGGGGCTGCTCGCGCAGTGCCGGGTGCGCTTCCTGCGCACCTCGGTCACCGGCATCGAGGACGGGACGGTCGTGACCGGGGCGGGCCGGTTCACCGCGCCCGTGATCGTGGACTGCTCGGGCTGGCGGCGCGCGCTGGTCGGCGGCACGGACGCTGAGCCCGCCCGGCGGTACCACTCCTTCGGACTCGAGACTCATACCGAGCTCAAGGACGAGGGCCTGACCTTCCTGCTCGATCGGCGCCTGATCCCGCAGGGCCTGGGCTGGATCTTTCCGGTCGGGCACGGCAGCCTGGTGGGGCTCGGATCCTATGCCGGCCGATCGAAGCTCAAGCCCGCGCTCGACCGGCTCCTGCGCGATCACGGCACCGCGGCCGGCTCCTACCACGGGACCTATTTCCCGAATCGCCCGCTCCGCTCCACGGTGGGGCGCGTGTTCGCGGTCGGCGACGCCGCCGGGCAGTGCCTGCCGCTCACCGCGGAGGGCATCCGCCCCGCGCTGTACTTCGGCGGCGAGTGCGGCCGCATCGTCCAGCGCGTGCTGGACGGGACCGTGACCTTGGAAGCGGGTCTCGAGGCCTACCAGCGGCTCGTCGCGCGCTACCGCCGTCCCTACCGCGTGCTCCAACTCGCCCAATGGATGGCCGCCCATACGCCCACGCGGTGGTTCGCGACGCTCACCCAGCTCGCGGCGATGCAGCCGTTCCTTCCGCGCTGGTGGCCGCGCTACGGCCGCTTCGGGCGGCCCGGGTCGGCGGGCCTGCCCGCGGCCACCTGACCGAGGGGCCGAGGGCGTGCGGGCCGGCGTGTCGACGATGATACCGCCGAGGGCGCGGGGATGAGCCGGCGCGCGCGCTGGAGCCTCATCATCGCGGTC
The DNA here is from genome assembly GCA_035249225.1 of Candidatus Methylomirabilota bacterium. GTDB lineage: Bacteria > Methylomirabilota > Methylomirabilia > Rokubacteriales > CSP1-6 > CAMLFJ01. The sequence goes on from DATFGS010000029.1 coordinate 7,099, forward strand.
CTCGGGATCTTCATCGGCGGCTGCGCCTGGCTCGTGTGGACGAACGCGCCGATCTACCAGGTCCTGGTCCGGCTGTACGTGGACAAGATCTATCTGAAGCGGATGCTGCGGGAGTGGGGCGTCCTCGCGCCGGTCATCTTCATCGCGCTCCAGGCGCTGCAGGTGATCGTGTCGCCGATCCCGGGCGAGGCGACCGGCATCCTGGGCGGCTATCTCTTCGGGCAGTGGCTGGGGCTGCTGTACTCCACGATCGGCCTGACCCTGGGCTCCGTCGCGGCCTTCGCGATCGGCCGCTGGCTCGGCGCCCACTACGTCAAGAACCTGGTGAGCGCCGAGACCTGGAACCGGCTCGGCTTCATCGTCGAGGCCGAAGGGGCGGTGCTCTGCTTCATCGTCTACCTCATCCCGGGACTGCCGAAGGACATCGTCTGCTATCTCTTCGGGATCAGCCCGATGCCGCTCTGGGTGTTCGCGCTGGTGTCGGGGCTCGGGCGCATCCCCGGCACCTGGGTGCTCTCGGCCCAGGGGGCGCACACCGCGGCCGGCGACTACCTGCAGGCCATCCTGGTCACCGCGGTCGCGGTGGCGGCGGCCCTGCCGCTGTACTACTACCGCCACCGGATCATGGTCTGGTTTCACGGGCGCACCGCGACCGGCGGGGACGGGGCCAACGGGGCGCTTGACAGGAACAAGCCGGACTCGTAGACTCACCCCACTTTGGAGGCCTTCGAGCCAGTGCGCACGACGGGAGCCGGGACGACGACGCGCCATCACCACGCGTGGCGGTCGTATTTTTACTTTCCCACCGTCCGCCTACTGGCTCCCATGAGCTGAACGAAAGGGAGCCACGGGCGGACGAACCGGCCCGTGGCGCCAGAGAAAGATAGACGCCGCGGGCCAGTCGGCCCGCGGCGTTTCTGTTTCCAGCGACCGAACGGGTGTCCGCGGCCGGGGGGAGTGCGGGGGCCATGTCTGGGCCCCCGCATCTGGAGAGCTTGAAGAAGTACACCGAAAACAGCAGGAAGGGGAGATCGACATGATCATCGTGCTGAAGTCCGGAATCAGCGACGCCGACGTGAGCGACGTGTGCCGCCGCATCACCGAGATGGGCTATGGCCCCCACGTGATCCGCGGCGAGTTCAAGACCATCGTCGCCGCGGTCGGCGAGGAGCGCGGGCGGCCCGACCTGCGCCTCCTCGAGGCGCTCGAGACGGTCGAGTCCGTCATGCCCGTGCAGCAGCCGTTCAAGCTGGCCAGCCGCGAGGTGCGCCGCGAATCGAGCGAGGTGCGCATCAACGGGGTCACGATGGGCGGCCGCGACGTGGTGGTGATGGCGGGCCCGTGCTCGGTCGAATCCGAGGCGCAGGTGCTCGAGGTGGCGGAGGCGGTCAAGGGGGCGGGCGCCAAGGTCTTGCGGGGCGGGGCGTACAAGCCGCGGACCTCGCCCTACGCCTTCCAGGGGCTGAAGGAGCAGGGGCTCCGCTACCTGGCGGAGGCGCGCAAGCGCACCGGGCTGCCGGTGGTCACCGAGGTGCTCGAGACCGAGAGCGTGGAGGTGGTGGCGGAGTACAGTGACATCCTGCAGATCGGGGCGCGGAACATCCAGAACTTCTCCCTCCTGCGGCGGGTGGGAGAGATCGGCAAGCCAGTGCTGCTCAAGCGCGGCATGGCGACCACCATCCAGGAGTTCCTGCTCTCCGCCGAGTACATCCTCGCCGCGGGCAATCCCAACGTCATCCTGTGCGAGCGCGGCATCCGCACCTTCGAGACCTCCACGCGGTTCACCCTGGACCTGAACGCGGTGCCGGTGCTGAAGAAGCTCTCCCATCTGCCGGTGGTCGTCGATCCCTCGCACGGGACCGGGCACTGGGACCTGGTGGCCCCGATGGCCAAGGCGTCGGTGGCGTGCGGAGCGGACGGGCTCATCATCGAGGTGCACCCGCGGCCGGAGGAGGCGCTGTCGGACGGGCCGCAGTCGCTCAAGCCGTCGAAGTTCGCCCAGCTCATGCGCGAGCTCCGGCCGGTGGCGGAGGCGGTGGGGCGGGGCCTCTAGGCCCGGGTCAGGCGGCGTTCGCCGCGGCGGTGAGGTCGAGCGTCTCGCGGACGCGCTGGACCAGGGCGGCGGGCGTGAACGGCTTCTGCAGGAAGGCGGTGCCGGCGGCCAGCACGCCGTGGCGGATGACCGCGTCGTCGGTGTAGCCCGACATGTACAGCACGCTCAGCTCGGGCCTGAGCGGGGCCAGGCGCTCGGCCAGCTCGCGGCCGCTCATGCGAGGCATGACCACGTCGGTGAGCAGCATGTCGAGCGGACCCTGGTGCCGCTCGCAGAGCAGGAGGGCCTCGGCGCCGTTGCGCGCCTCGAGCACGGTGTAACCGCTGGCCCGGAGGATGTCGCGCGCGAGCTCACGCACGCCCTCCTCGTCCTCCACGAGGAGGATGGTCTCGGTGCCTCCCGCCGCCGCGATCGGCCGCGCGCTGCGGTCCACCGTCGTCGCCGCCGCGTCGAGGCGCGGCAGGTAGATGCGGAAGACGGTGCCCTGGCCCGGCTCGCTGTCCACCTCGATGTAGCCGCCGCTCTGCTTGACGATGCCGTACACGGTGGCGAGGCCGAGCCCGGTGCCCTTGCCTTGCTCCTTGGTGGTGAAGAAGGGCTCGAAGATCTGCGCCTGGATCTCGCGCGGGATGCCGGTGCCGGTATCGGAGACCGCGAGCATGACGTGCGGGCCCGGCCGCGCGCCCACGTGCCGGCGCACGTACTCCTCGTCCAGGTCCACGTTCGCGGTCTCGAGGATGAGGCGGCCGCCCTGGGGCATCGCGTCCCGCGCGTTGACCGCGAGGTTCATGACCACCTGCTCGATCTGGCCGCGGTCGGCCTTCACGCGGCCGAGCCCGGGGGTCGGCGTGGTGAGGAGCGCGATGTCCTCGCCGATCAGCCGTCCGAGCATGTCCTTCATGTCGGTGGTCACCGCGCTCAGGTCCAGCACGACCGGATCGAGCACCTGCTTGCGGCTGAACGCGAGGAGCTGGCGGGTCAGGTCGGCCGCGCGGCCCGCGGTGCGCTGGATCAGCTCGATGCCGCGGCGCATCGGGTCCTCGGGCTTCAGCGGGTGCAGCAGGATGTCGGTGCGCCCGAGGATGACGGTGAGCAGGTTGTTGAAGTCGTGCGCGACGCCGCCCGCGAGCCGGCCGATCGCGTCCATTTTCTGGGCCTGCTCGAGCTGGCCCTGGGTCTCGGCCAGCTCGTCGTAGGCGCGGCGCGACTCGAGCAGCAGGCGGCTGTTCTCGAGCGCGATCGCGGCGTGGGACGCGAAGGCGGTGGCGATGGCCATGTCCTCCGCCGAGAAGCCCTCCTCGCGGGTGGTGAGGAAGCTCAGCACGCCGACCACGCGGTCGCCGATCTTGGCCGGCACCGTGAGGAGCCCGCGGTAGCCGAAGCGCCGCATCGAGGCCGCGTGCTCGGCGTCGAGGTCGGGATGATTGGCGGGGTCCCGGAGCATCAGGGGGCGGCCGGTGCTCGCGACGCGGCCGTCCAGGCTCTCGCCGATCCGGAGCCGCGGCTTCACCGGCATGTGCTCGCCGCCCTCGAGGGTGCCCGCGACGACGAGCTCGTCGCCGTCCACCAGGCGGAAGCCGACCCAGTCGGTGTTGACCAGGTGCCCGCACGCCTCGGCGATCCGCCCCAGGAGGGAGTCGAGCTCCTGCATCCGGGAGAGGTCGCCGCTGATCTCGACGAGGCTCTCCAGCCTGGCCTCGCGGGTGCGGGCGTCGTGCAGAGCCTGCTCGAGGCTGGCCGCCATCGAGTTGAAGGCGCGCACGGTGGGGGCCATCTCGCTCAGGCGGGTCTCCGGCATCCGGGTGGTGAGATCGCCGCTCCCGAGCCGCGCCGCGCTCTCGGCGAGCGCGCGGACCGGGCGGAGGCCGACGAGCAGGATCACGTGGGTGAGGCCGAGCAGGGTCACCAGCAGCACGCCGGTCACCGCGATCATGGTGCGGATCTCGGCCCAGAGCTCGCTCTCGAGGCTCTGCACCGAGGGGGTGACCGCGAGGATGCCGTAGACCACCGGCGGCGCCGCGATCGGCACCCGGTGCTCCTCGAGCGTCACCGGCACCAGGTGCCTGACCCAGCGGGGGGCGTCGGAGCGGCGGAGATTGTCCGGGGACGCGTCGAAGATGAGCCGGGTCCCGTCCGCCTCGTAGAGGGTCACCAGGCTCCACACCGAGTCCGCGTTGAGGTTCCGCAGGGTCTGCTCCGCGCGCGCCAGGTCGCCGACCACCAGCGAATCGAGGAGCAGCGGGCCCGCCGCGGTGGCGAGGCGCTCGGTCTGCTCGCTCAGCCGTACCTGGGCCGCGTTGCTCCGATCGCGCAGGTTGACCGCGAGGCCGCTCAGCGTGACGACGACGATCGCCACGCTCGAGATGCCGAGCAGGAGGGTGCGGAGGCTCGACTTCACTGGCCGACGAGACGGTACACGCGGCGGACGCCGTCGTAGTCGCGGTCGCCCGCCGGCTCGAAGCCCTTGGACTTGGCCGCGGCCAGGACGGACGCCGCACTGGGATCACCGCTCATCCCGAGCAGGGCGCGGCGCACCCGCTCCACCGTGGCCGCGGGCACGCGCGGATGCGCGATCACCGCGAGGTCGGGAAAGCCCTCCGACACGTAGATCTCGCGGAACTGCACGTGCTCGCGCTCCGCGTACTGGCTGAGGAACCGGGAGTTGACCGCGCCCGCCTCGACGCGCTTGGCCTTGACCTGCGCGAGCGTGCCCTCCTGGTTGCCGCCGAACATCTGCTCGACGGTCACGCCCGCCCGCTTCAGCGCCACCAGCGGGACCGCATAGCCGACGAAGGCGTCGGTGGAGGGGAAGGACACGCGCTTGCCGTCCAGCTCGCGGAGATGATGGATCGGGCTGTCCGCCGGGACCGCGATGACCGCGCGGATCGGCTCTCCCGCCCAGCGGGCGATCACCTTGAAGCCGATGGTGTCGAACTCCGACTGGAAGTTGTGATTGGTGAACACGAAGTCGAACTCGCCGCGCGCCATCATCGCGTTGGTGTCCTGCACGGTCCGGCCCATCTTGAGCTGGAGCGGCACGCCGCTCGTCGCCGTCGCGTAGTGCAGGATCGGGTTCCAGCGCTCCGCGGTCAGCGCCGGGCTTTGCTGGTTCAGCACCCCGAACGCGAGCGGCTGCTGGGCGGATGCGGAGGTCGCGACCAGGAGCAGGAGGGCCACGACCGGGACGGACAGTTTGGTCAGGAGTCTCATGGCTTTGGGGGTCCTCTTGCTTACCAGGGTCGTGCCAAGTCCTCGCCGTTGCAAAGGCGTGAAAGTCTTGCGTTAAATGCGAGCAGGTGCGCGCGGGGGTGGCCCGGAGCCGCCCCCGAGTGTCACCAGGCGGACAGAATTCGTCACGAAAGTCGCACCGGATAAGGCAAAGCGGCTCGCCCGCCCCGGTCCGCGGACGCGGGCCGGGCATGCCATAATTGACCGCGTGAAGTGGAGGATTCGGCTCCCCAGGGACCCGGCCCGGCGGACGCTGGCTCTCGCCATCGTGACGTCGGTGCTGTTCCACCTCTTCCTGATCCTGCCCTTCGTGGTGATCCCCGGCTTCCTGCGGCCGGCCCAGTTCATCAAGCGCGGGGAGCCGCTGCTGGTGGACATCGCCCCCGAGCGGCCGGAGGAGAAGGCCCCGCTCGGCAATCCGTCGCGCCCGGTGACGCCGCCCGAGGTCCGCGAGCGCCCGCCGGGACCGGTCGCGAAGCCCCCCGCGCCGGCCCGCCCGGTCGAGGCACCCAG
>DATFGS010000030.1:0-1662 GCA_035249225.1 Candidatus Methylomirabilota bacterium
GGCTCGAGAAGGGCCCGATGATCGCGGTGACGCCCTGATCGATCAGGCGCGCCGCTTCCGAGTTGCCCAGCTCGACCTTGTTCTGGGTGTCCCCCGGGAGCAGGGTGATCTGGGCCCCGCCGAGCGACTTGATGCCGCCCGTCCCGTTGATCTCGTCCACCGCCTGCTGCAGCCCGTTGAGCGCGAGCTGCGCCTCGAACGCGAGCGGCCCCGTCACCGGGAGGATGTACCCGACCTTCACCTCGCGGGATTGCGCGCGGAGGAACACGGGCGCGGCGAGGGTGGCGGCGCCCGCGGCGCCCATGGTCGTGAGGAAACGGCGCCGGCCGATCCGCGTGATGGTCTCGTTCGACATCGTGTCCTCCGGAGGAAAATCGAGTGGGTGGATGGCGGCGAGCCTAGCATCCACCCCCGACCCTGTCAACGCGCGGGCCCCTCGCGCGCGCGAACTTTTCGGCGAGCGCGGCTCGGCGTCCCGCGCGTGGTGAGCCCGCGCGGTGATGTGCGCATCGTCGTCGACGCTTCACGCGATGGATCGCCGCGCGCGATCCGCCGGCGGCCGCCCCGAGCGACGCGAGTCGGACATGAGCCGGCCACCTCCCGTGTGGGCGCGTTCGCGTGGGACGGTGCGCGTGGCTCCGACTGCGCGGTGCGTCCAGGCCCTGCACCGGCCCCCGGCGCACCCATCGGCGGCGCCCGACCGACGGCGACCGATTCATCCACAGCTATCCACAGGTTTTCCCGCATCCCCAGCCTACCCACATCTTGGGGATAACCGGGCGGCCGACCCCCACTCCTGGGGGGTGACACAGGAAGGTCAGAAGCCGAAAAGGTACATGTTGACTGGGGTTTGCGCTTCGACTAGAGTACCCCCTGTTCCCCCGCTACATAGACCGTCCCCACGGAGGCGGATCGGTTCATGATCACGGTTCCCGCGCACCGCGTGAAACAGTTCGGGGTGGAGTTCTTTCAGGCGTCCTTCTCGGCCAAGGACATCGACCGGCTCGTGAAGTTCGAGGTCCTGGGCTACAGCGGGGCCGAGGAGCCGCCCAAGGGTAAGCAGCGCGCCAACCGGGCGCGCGTGAACTGGGAGGCGCTCGAGAAGCGGATCGGCGAGAGCGAGACCGCCTACCAGCGCCCGGTCATCCGCCGGAAGATCGACGAGCTCGTGAACTACTACCGCGACTGCAAGGACGCGGGAACCCTGCCCGCGATTCCCGGCGCGGTGATCATCACCTCCGAGAAGCGCTTCACGTTCACCCCGATGGCGAGCCAGCACGACCTGGGCCTGCTGCAGATCCCGGAGGAGCACGGCGTCCTGCGCGTGCTGGACGGCCAGCATCGGCTGCTCGCCCTGCACGCGCTGACCCAGGCGGGCGAGAACCTCGGCATCGAGGTGCCGGCGGTGCTTTTCGACCGGCTCGACGCGCGGCAGATCGTGGAGCTGTTCGTCACCATCAACGCCAAGCACACGCGGCTCAACCCGTCACACATCGTGAGCCTGGCCGGTCGCAAGCTCTACCCGGATCCCAACCAGGCGATGGCCCACGACGTGATCCGCTCGCTCAACGAGGACGAGACCTCGCCGCTCGCGGGCGAGATCAAGATGCTCGGCACCGGCCGCGGCCGCGTGAGCCAGGCGCCGCTGGCCGAGGAGATCGT
>DATFGS010000031.1:0-2994 GCA_035249225.1 Candidatus Methylomirabilota bacterium
TGCCCAAGACGATGGACGACGCGGGGGTGCGCGCGCTCGTGCGCGAGCGCATCGCGGCGCTGGGCATCACCGACGCCAAGCAAGCGGGCCGCCTGGTCGGCGACATCATGAAGACCCACAAGGGCCAGGTCGACGCGGGCGCCGTCAAGCGCGTCGCGGAGGAGCTGCTGAAGGGGTAGGCGCGCGCGCTAGCGGAAGCGCGCGCGGGGATCGTCACGGAGCGCGTCCTCGATCCGCATGCGGTGCCGCGGCGGCATCGTGGGCAGCACGTCCGGGGCGAAGTAGCGGATCTCGAGCGACTCGTCGTCGTTGACGCGCGCCTCGCCCGCGACCGGCCGGCACGCGAAGGTGATGCTCAGGATGGCGGCCTCGTCGCCGTTCGGGTAGCGCACCACGAACTCCGGGCCGCTGTAGACCCCGACGATGCGCTCGGGGACGACCTCGAGCGCGGTCTCCTCGCGGATCTCCCGCACCACCGTCTCCGCGGGCTCCTCCCCCGGCTCCATGATCCCGCCGGGCAGCCCCCAGTCGCCGTAGTCGCTCCGGCGCTGCAGCAGCACCTGGCCCGCCGCGTTGAAGATGATCGCGGCGACGCCGGGCTGCAGCAGCACGTCGTGGCCGATCTTGGCGCGGATGTCGCGCATGTACGGGGAGAGGGGCATGACCGTCGCGAACGCCGGGCCGCGCCGCTACTTGCGGCTGCCCGCGTAGCGCTTCTCGACGTAGTCGTCGAGGATCTTCAGGAACTCGGCGACGATGGCGTCGCCCTTGAGCGTGAGCTTGAGCGCGCCGTCCACGAAGACCGGGGCCTTGGGCTCCTCGAAGGTGCCGGGCAGGGAGATGCCGATGTCGGCGTGCTTGGACTCGCCCGGCCCGTTGACCACGCAGCCCATCACCGCGACCTTCAGCTCCTCCACGCCCGAGTAGCGGCTCTTCCACACCGGCATCTGGTCGCGCAGGTAGGTCTGGATCTGCTCGGCCATCTCCTGGAAGAACGTCGAGGTGGTGCGCCCGCAGCCGGGGCAGGCGGTCACCAGCGGCAGGAAGCTCCGGATCCCGAGCGACTGTAAGATCAACTGGGCGACCTGCACCTCCTCGGTGCGATCGCCGTTGGGCTTGGGCGTGAGCGAGACGCGGATGGTGTCGCCGATGCCCTCCTGCAGGAGGATCGCCAGCCCCGCGGTGCTCGCCACGATGCCCTTGGCTCCCATGCCCGCCTCGGTGAGACCCAGGTGCAGCGGGTAGTCGGAGCGGGGGGCGAGCTTGCGATAGACGTCCACCAGGTCCTGCACGCCCGAGACCTTGGCGGAGAGGATGATGCGATCGTGCCCGAGGCCGGTCTGCTCGGCGAGCTCGGCGGACTGGATCGCGCTCTCCACCATCGCGTTCATGGTGACGTCGCGCGCGTCGAGCGGATCCTTGCTCCTGGCGTTGGCGTCCATCATCTGGGTGAGCAGGTTCTGGTCGAGGCTCCCCCAGTTGACCCCGATGCGCACCGGCTTGCCATTGTCGATCGCGACCCGGACGATCGCGCTGAAGTTCTCGTCGTGGTGCTTGCCGCCCACGTTGCCCGGGTTGATGCGGTACTTGGCGAGCGCCCGGGCGCAGTCGGGGTACTTGGTCAGGAGCACGTGGCCGTTGTAGTGGAAGTCGCCGATCACCGGCACCGTGACCTGCTTGACGATCTCGGGGACCGCCCGCGCCGCCGCCTCGGTGTTCACGGTGACGCGCACCAGCTCGCTGCCCGCCGCGTGGAGCGCGTTGACCTGGGCCACCGTCCCGGCCACGTCGGCGGTGTCGGTGTTGGTCATGGACTGCACGATGATCGGCCGGGGGCCGCCCACCTTGACCCCGCCCACGTCCACCGAGACCGTCTTGCGTCGCTGAGGCGCGCTCATATGGCCGTCATCATAGCACCGTCATCCCCCAGAGTATGATGACGGCCATGATCGAACCTCTGGCCGCCCGGACCGCCGCCCGGTTCGACGCGCCCGCGACCGCGCTCGACCCGATCGCCCGCGAACTCACCCGCCAGATGGCGAGAGGGCTGGTCGGCGAGCCCAGCTCGCTCAAGATGTTACGGACCTTTACGCGTCAGCCCTCGGGACGGGAGCGGGGCCGGGTCGTGGTGGTGGACTGGGGGGGCACCAAGGCCCGGGCCGGCGTGGTCGAGCTCGGCGGGGACGGAGCCGTTCGCATGGTCGCGGAGGAGGCGCTCACCTTCTCCGATGCGGAGAAGCGCGGGGCGCCGGAGCCGGTCTTCGATCTGATCGCGCAGGCGGTCGGGCGCGTGGCCCACGCGCAGGGCGTCGCGGTCGCGCCGCTCGCGTTCGTCTATTCATACCCGGCGCGGCTGGAGCGCATCGATCGCGCGGTGGCGCTGGCCTCGACCAAGGGCTGGCGCCTCGCCGGCCTCGAGGGCCAGGACGTGGCGGCGCTGCTCGGCGCCGCGCTCCTGCGCGCCGGCCTCCCGGGGATCCGGCTCGCCGCGGTGGCCAACGACACGGTCGCCGCGCTGATGCTGCAGAGCTACCGGGCGCGGGGGCGCGACGCGGGCGCCCATCCCGCCGACGTGGGGCTCATCCTGGGCACCGGGACCAACCTGGCCGCGGATCTGGGGCCGGCGGGCATCCGGAACCTCGAGTCCGGGAACTTCGACGGGGCGGCCGCCGTCGAGACCCCGTACGACGCCGCGCTCGATCGCGAGCTGGACGAGCCCCCGCCCGGCGCGCAGCGCTTCGAGAAGATGGTCTCCGGACACTACCTGGGCGAGATCCTCCGCCGCGCGCTCGGGGACGCGGGGCCGCGCGGGTCGGCCGGGCTCGCGACCCCGTTCGCGCTCGACAGCGCGCACCTCTCGCGCATCGCGGCGGATCGCAGCGCCGGGCTCGACGACGTGGACGCGCTGCTCCGCGCGCTCGGCGTCGCGAGCACGCTCGAGGAGCGGCGCGGGACGCGCGCGCTCGGCGCGGCGATCGCCCGCCGCGCGGCCCG
>DATFGS010000032.1:0-1845 GCA_035249225.1 Candidatus Methylomirabilota bacterium
CCCTTGACAGGGGCGCCGCCGGTCCCTAACGTGCCGGACATTTCGTCCGGGACGGAGGGATGCGCGCGTGGGAACTCAGGAGTGTATCCGGAAGGAGACCGACGGATCGGGTGACGCGGCGGCGGTCTATCGACCCCGCCCCGTCGTGCTCGCGATCGACGACGAGCCCGGCGTGCGGGAATCGCTGCAGCTGATCCTGCAGGACGAGTTCGAGGTGCTGGAGGCGCCCGACGGGGCCGCGGCCCTCGCGATCCTCGGCGGGCGCCGGGTGGACGTGGCGCTGCTCGACGTGCGGATGCCGGGTGAGCCCGGCTCGAAGGTCCTGCCCCGGATCCTCGCGATCGACGAGTCCATCCCGGTCATCCTGATCACCGCCGACCCGCACCTGCGCATGGCGGTGGACGCCATGAAGGCGGGCGCGTACGACTACCTGGCCAAGCCCTGGGACGTGGACGAGATCCTGAGCCTCGTGCGCGAGGCGGCCCGGCATCGCGGGCTGGAGCGGGAGCTGCGCTACCTGCGGGCCGAGCTCGATCGTGCGCACGGCTTCGACCAGCTGGTGGGACGGCATCCGAAGATGGTGCGGCTCTACGAGACCATCGCCCAGGTGGCCCAGACCCCCGCGACGGTGCTCGTCAACGCGGAGAGCGGCACCGGCAAGGAGCTGGTGGCGCGCGCCATCCACAACCAAAGCCCGCGCCGCGCGCAGCCCTTCGTCGCGGTGAACCTGGCCGCGATTCCCGACACCCTGCTCGAGTCCGAGCTATTCGGCCACGAGAAGGGCGCCTTTACCGGCGCCCACTCGCGCAAGCTCGGCAAGTTCGAGCTGGCCCACGGGGGCACCCTCTTCCTCGACGAGATCGGCAGCCTGCGGGTCGATCTGCAGGCCAAGCTCCTGCGCGCCCTCCAGGAGCGCGAGATCGAGCGGCTCGGCGGCACCCGCACCATCCAGGTCGACGTGCGGGTCATCGCGGCCACCAATACCGACCTGCGCCAGGCCATCCGGGCCCGCGCCTTCCGCGAGGATCTCTACTACCGGCTCCACGTGGTGCCGATCGGCGTTCCACCTCTGCGCGAGCGCAAGAGCGACATCCCGGACCTCGCCGCCCACTTCGTGCGGAAGTACTCGCAGGAGTTCAAGAAGAACGTGCGCGGCCTGTCGCGGGGCGCGCTGCTGGCGCTGGACGGCTACGACTGGCCGGGCAACGTGCGCGAGCTCGAGAACATCATCGAGCGCAGCGTCGCCCTCGCCACGCGCCCGGTGATCGGGCTCGACGACCTGCCGCTCGACCTCGCCATGAACGAGGTGGCGCCCGGCCGCGGCGAGGGCGAGGTCCCGCTGACCCTCAAGGCCGCGCGCGACCGCTTCGAGCAGGCCTACGTGCTGCGGGCGCTCGAGCGCGAGGACTGGAACCAGAGCCGCGCCGCGCGCGGGCTCGGAGTGCACCGGAACACGCTGATCGCGCGGCTGGCCGCGTGGGGCTTCCGCCGCGGCCAGCCGGGCCCGAGCGTACGGTCCGCGGCGGAGGGCGGCGACTCGAGGTGAGGGCGCGGTCGCCCCTCAGACCCGAGCCCGGGCGATGCTACGCGAGCGAGGCGATGACAGTCAGGGACGGGTGTCGGCGGTCGAAGCGGTAGGCAGGCGAGGCCTGTTGGTGTAAGTTCGACCCGCTGGCCGCCCCCGCCTCTCCCAGACCTATCCGGCCAGCCGGAGGACCCTCTAGTGGACCGACGTACGTTCCTCGGGACGTTGGGAGGTGGCCTTCTCGCCGCGCCGCTCGCTGCCGAGGCGCAGCAGGCGGGTAAGCCGCCTCGCATCGGCTGGCTCTCCGCAGGATCGCAGCC
>DATFGS010000033.1:0-6087 GCA_035249225.1 Candidatus Methylomirabilota bacterium
CGTGGCCCAGGCGGGCGCGCCCGAGGCGGTGGGCACGCCGGCCGCGTCGAAGACGTCCTTGAGCGCGATCGGCACCCCGTGCAGCGCGCCCATGAAGCGCCCCTCGCGGGCCTCGATGTCGCGCTGCACCGCCACCCGCGCCGCCGCGTCGCGGTCGAGCCGGACCCAGGCGCCGACCGCGGGCTCGACCGCGTCCGCGCGCTTCAGGCAGGTCGCGAGCAGATTGGAGGGCGACAGCGTGCCGGCGCGGATGCGCCGGGCGGCCTCGGCGGCTCCCAGCTCGTGCATGGCCGCCATGGCTAGTGCAGCGCGTCCAGGACCTCAGCCACGACCTCGAAGCGGCCGAAGGACGGCATCAGGTAGACGCCGGAGTGACGATGGGCGCGCACGTCGCGGAGGAGCCCCTGGGCCATCTCGATGCCCGCGCGGAGGCCGCGCTCGCCCGCCTCCTTCATGCGCGCCCGCACCGCGTCGGGCACCGTGATGCCCGGCACCTCGTTGTGCAGGAACTCGGCGTGGCGCGAGGAGTGCAGCGGCATGATGCCCACCACCAGCGGGATCGGCGGGCGCGTCCGCGCGAAGAACCGGTCGAGCACCTCGAGATCGTAGAGGGGCTGCGTCTGCACCCAGCGCGCGCCCGCTTCCACCTTGGCGAGGAAGCGCTCCATCTCGCGCGCGGGCTCCTCGCTCGCCGGGTTCAGCGCCACCCCCACGCTGAACGAGGTGGGCTCGCCGATCGAGGTGCCGGTGGCGTCGAGCCCGCGGTTCATCTCGGCGAGGATGCGGATGAGGCCGATCGCGTCCACGTCGAACACCGCGGTGGCGTTGACGTAGTCGCCGGTGCGCGGGGGATCGCCGGTCATGGCCAGGATGTTGCGGATGTCCATCGCGTGCGCGCCGAGAAGATCGGCCTGGATGCCCATCAGGTTCCGGTCCCGACAGGTGAAGTGCATGTTGATGTCGAGCCCGGTCGCGTCCCGCACCAGCATCGCGGTGGGCAGGACCGACATCCGCACCCGGCCGAGCGAGCCGTCGTTGATGTCGACGATCTCGACGCCGCGCTCCTTGAGGAGCTTCGCCCCCTGCACCAGCTTCTCGATGTTGTGGCCGCGCGGCGGATCGAGCTCGACCGTGACGAGGAACTCGCCCGCGTCGAGCCGGCGCTGGAGCAGCGTGGGCGGGGCGCTGGTGGCGAGGCCGGTCGGCTCGGCGGCCTCGATCCGGGCCCGGCGCACCGGCTCGACGCGCGCCGCGCTACGCTGGGGCGCGAGCCGGTCGAGCGCCTCCCGCATCGCGCGGATATGCTGGGGCGTCGTCCCGCAGCAGCCGCCGACCAGGCGCGCGCCGCTCGCGATCATCCGCGCCGCGTAGTCCGCCATGTAGATCGGCGAGGAGAGGTACATGAGGCGCTCCCCCACCCGGCTCGGCAGCCCCGCGTTGGGCTGGATGGCCACGTGGAGCCCGCCCGCCTCCGGCACCATCTGCTCCAGGATGTCGAAGAGTACGCTCGAGCCGACCGAGCAGTTGGCCCCCACCGCCTGGATCGGCAGGTCGCGCAGCGTGCGCACGACCTCGGCGGCGGTGCGGCCGGTGAAGGTCACGCCCTCGTCGGTGAACGCCACCTGGGTGAGGATCGGCAGGTCGGTGAGGGCGCGGACCGCCTCCACTGCGAGCCGCATCTCGGTGAGGTCCGAGAAGGTCTCGATCACGAACGCGTCGATGCCGCCCTCCAGCAGCCCCTCCGCCTGCTCGTGGAACGCGGTGCGCGCGTCGGCCGGCTCGATGCTGCCGATCGGGGCCAGGTACTTGCCGAGCGGGCCGATCGAGCCCAGCACCAGCACGTCGCGGCCCATGCTCTCGCGCACGTCGCGCGCCAGCTTGGCCCCCCGCAGGTTGATCTCGCGCACGCGGCCCTGCAGCCCGTGGATGCCCAGCTTGAAGCGATTGGCCCCGAAGGTATTCGTCTCGATGGCGTCGCAGCCCGCCGCGATGTACTCCGAGTGCACCGACTGCACGAGCTTGGGCTCGTTGAGGTTGAGCACGTCGAAGCACGCGTCGAGCGCGACCCCGCGCGCGTAGAGCAGCGTGCCCATCGCGCCGTCGCAGAGGAGCGGGCGCTCGGCCAGGCGGGAGAGGAGGGGCGAGGGCATGGTCTTCTATTTCCCCTCACCCTGCCCTCTTCCCAGAGGGGAGAGGGTGGAGGGCTTCCCCAGAGGCGAGGGCGGGGAGAGCCGGTCGCGGAGGAGAAGCACGAGCTTGGCGACGACCTGGTCGGGGGTGATGCCGGTGGTGTCCACCGTGACGTCGGCCTGGCGGTAGTAGGGCTCGCGCGCGCGGTAGAGCGCCTCGATCTCCTCGCGCTTGCGGCCGGCCAGCATCGGCCGCGCGCCCGCGCGCTGCGCCCGCTCGTACACCGCGTCGAAGTCGCCGCGCAGCCACACCACCGTGCCCATCGTCCGCAGCCGGTCGGGGCGCCCCTCCCGGCAGGGCAGGCCACCGCCGGTGGCGATCACGTCCCCCGACTTCAGCGCGAGCAGCCGCACCGTCTCCTCCTCCAGCGCGCGGAAGTGCGCCTCGCCCCGCTCCGCGAAGATCTCCGGGATCGAGCGGCCCTCCCGCGCGGTGATCATGTCGTCGGTTTCCACGAAGCAGCGGCCGAGCCGGCGGGCGAGGAGCCGCCCCACCGACGACTTGCCGGCGCCCATGAAGCCGACCAGGATGACGTTGTCGCCCATGCGTCCACCCAGCCTATCATCACACCCCGCCGCCCGGCTGCCGCACCGTGGCCCCGGCGGGCGCCCGGCGGTAGGCGCAGTCGCGCATCCAGCAGCGGCGGCACTGGGTGAAGTAGTGATCCACCCGCGCCTCGGGGCCGATCCCCACCAGCCAGCTGATGCTCTTGCCGGGCGTCATGAAGCAGGCCTCGTTGAGGCCCACGCCGATCGGATCGCCCGGGCACAGGCGAAAGAGCGCGGCCTGCTCGGCGGTGTCCCACCCGGCGTAGCCGGGGCTGATCCGGTTGGTCACCCGCGTCCCCGCCCGGAGCCCCTCCTGGCAGAGCAGGTCGTTGGCGTACTCGGCGAGGCTCTCCGCCGCGGCGGAGCCGACGCTGTCGAGCATCACGGCCAGCGGGAGCTCGCGCGCGTCGAAAAGCTCGCGCACCCGGCTCTCCAGCGCCTCGCCCACCGTGCAGATGCCCGCGCCCACCGTCTCGATCGCGCCCCACAGCCGCGCGATCTGCGGGATGTGCAGCCGCTCCCCGCCCGCGTCGATGCGATCCGCCGCGCCCCCGGTCACCGCGACCGCACGGTAGACCACCCGGGGCGCCAGCAGGCTCCGCCCGAGGGCGAGCGCTTCCTCGAAGATCGCGAGCACCTGGGCGCTGGGAACGTCCGCGTCCTTCTTGTAGCCCTGGAAGCGCAGGACCTCGTCACGGTCGATCGCGACCGGCAGGCCGTCCAGGACGGCGGGGACGGGAGAGAGGACGGAGAGCGCCGCGGTCACCGCGCGCGGCGCGAGCGCACCACGTCGGCGATGAGGCGGATGTGCTCGGGGTTCGACCCGCAGCAGCCCCCGACGATGTTGCAGCCCGCGTCGAGGAGCGCCGGGTAGTCCTTGACCATCTCCTCGGGCCCGAGCTCGTAGGTGGTGCGCCCGCCGGTGGTGATCGGCAGCCCCGCGTTCGGGTACGCGATGAGCGGCGCGTCCGTGACCTGGCGCATCTCGCGGATGATCACGATCGCCCGATCCGGCCCCCGCCCGCAGTTCATCCCCACGATGTCGGCCCCCGCGCCCAGGAGCTGCCGGGCCACGTCGGCCGGGCTCTCCCCCCACATGGTGCGGTCGCGGTCGTGCAGCTCCTCGTACTGGAAGAACATGGTGGCCATGACCGGCAGGTCCGCGACCGCCTTGCAGGCCCGGATGGCCGCCTCGGCCTCCTGCGGGAACATCATGGTCTCCACCGCGAAGCAGTCCACCCCCGCCGCGGCAAGGGCTTCGGCCTGTTCCCGGAATGTCGCGAGGTACTCCTCGTCGGTGGCCACGTTCTTGCCGACCCCGTAGTCGAGCGGCAGGTAGCTGGTGGGGCCGATCGAGCCGGCCACGAAGCCGCCCGGCGGGCAGGCCGCGCGGGCCAGCCGCGCGCCCTTCTCGTTCAGCTCGCGGGTGCGCGCGCCCATGTCGTGCCCCATGCGCTCGTCGTACTCGTGCAGCTTGAGCGCGGTGCCGCCGAAGGTGTTGGTCTCGACGAGGTGCGAGCCCGCGTCGAAGTAGCCCTGGTGGATCGCGCGAACCACGTCGGGGTGCGTGTCGTTCCACAGCTCCGGGCAGTCGCCATTCTCGAGGCCCGCGTCGAAGAGCGCGGTGCCGTACCCGCCGTCGAACACCAGGCGCTCCCCGGCGCGGAGGCGCTCCACGATCTCCCAGCCGCGCGCGCGGACCGCCATCACGCGTTCACCGGCACGCCGAGCAGCTCCTTGGCGCGCACCACCGCGATCGTCGAGTCCTTGGCGTAGCCGTCGGCGCCGATCTCGTCGGCGTAGGCCTGGTTCACCGGCGCCCCTCCGATCATCACCTTCACCCGATCGCGCAGCCCCGCCTTCTCGAGCGCGTCGATGGTGCGCTTCATCGCGGGCATCGTGGTGGTCATGAGCGCGGAGATCCCGACGATGTGGGCGGAGTGCTCCTGCACCGCGGCCACGAACTTCTCGGGGGCCACGTCCCGGCCCAGATTGATCACCTTGAATCCGGCGCCCTCGAGCATCATCGCCACCAGATTCTTGCCGATGTCGTGGAGGTCCCCCTGGGCGGTGCCGATCACGATCACCCCGAGGTTCTGGTTGCTGCCCCCCGCCTTGGTGATGAGCGGCTTGAGCAGGTCGAGCCCCGCGTACATCGCCCGCGCCGACAGCAGCACTTGCGGGACGTAGTACTCGTTGCGCCGGAACTTCTCGCCCACCACGTCCATGCCGGGAATCAGCCCTCGGAAGATCAGGTCCTTCGGGTCCATCGAGAGGGCCAGGCCTTCCTGCGTCTTCTTGGCCACCGTGTCCTTGTCACCCAGGATGAGGGCGCGCGCCATCACCGGGTAGTCGAAGCGGTCGTCGGTCAACGCTTCACCGTGCTGTAGCCGCCCTTCTGCCAGGCGGTCATGCCGCCGATGACGTTGTAGAAGTCGGTGAGGCCCGCCCGGCTCAGCGCGCTGATCACGGTGCTGGAGCGCAGGCCGCCCGCGCAGAGGACCGCCTTCGGCCGCCCCGCCGGCACCGCGTCCTGGCGGGCGAGGGCCTCGCCCATCGGCAGGTGCAGCGCGCCGTCGATGTGCCCCTCGTCCCACTCGAACAGCTCCCGCACGTCGATGACCACGAGGTCGGGCCGCTCCTCCTTCATGGTGGCCAGGTCGTGCACGCTGATCTGCGGCACCCGCCCGAGCGGCATGCCCTGGCTCCTCCACTCGGTCATCCCCCACTGCAGGTGGCCGGCGATCGCGTCGAGCCCGATGCGCCCGAGTCCCTGCGTCGCGCGGGTGAGGTCCGTGGGGCTCGCCACCACCAGCACCACCGGCGCCTCCGCGGGCACGAAGAGCCCGGCCCGGTTGGCGAACTGCGGACTCTCGATCCAGACGTTGATGGCCCCGGGAACGTGGCCCTCTCCGTACTCCTCCGGGCTCCGCACGTCGAGCACACAGGCGCCCTTGTCGAGCAGCTCCCGGACCTGCGCGGCGGCGAGCGGGCGCGGCTCCCCGTTCTGGGGCAGCGCCTGGGCTCGGTTGCGCGCGATGATGCGGTCGAAGTTGGGCGGCTTGGGCGGCAGGCCGGTCATCAGGCGCCGGACGAACTCGTCCGCGTCGGGCGCCTGCAGCGCGGGGTTGAAGCGCCGCTCGAACCCGATCGTGGTCGCGGTCTTGCTCGACATGGCCCGCCCGCAGCTCGACCCGGCGCCGTGGGCCGGATACACCTCGACGCTGTCGGGCAGCCGCAGGAGGCGCTCGGTGAGGCTCGTGTACAGGCGGGCCGCGGCCTGCTCGCCGCCGAAGTCCGGCCGGCCCACGTCGCCCACGAAGAGCGTGTCGCCGGTCAGCACGAACCA
>DATFGS010000034.1:0-1724 GCA_035249225.1 Candidatus Methylomirabilota bacterium
GGATCTCTCCCGCACCGCGGGCGGCTCCTCCGGTGGCGCCGCCGCCGCGGTCGCCACCGGCCAGGGGCCGCTGGCGCTCGGCACCGACGGCGGCGGCTCCGTGCGCCTGCCCGCCGCCTGCTGCGGCATCGTCGGGCTCAAGCCCACGCTCGGGCGCGTGCCGCACGTGCACCAGGCCGACCTCTTCTCCTCGACGTCCTACATCGGCCCGATGGCCCGGACGGTGGCGGAGGCGAGCGCGTGCCTCGACGCGATCGTCGGCTTCGATGCGGGCGACCCCTACTCGCGCCCCGAGCCGGCGAGCGATCCCCGCGATGTGACCGTGCGCGGCCTTCGCCTCGGGTGGCTGCCCCGGGTGGGGAACCGGCTCGTCGATCCGGAGGTGCTGGCGGCCTGCGAGGCGGCGGTGCGCCACCTGGAGGGCGACGGCGCGCACGTCGAGACGGTGGACGAGGACATGTCGGCCTTCGAGCGCACCTTCCTGATCGGCCTGCAGGCCGGGCTGGCCGCGCGCGTGGGCCCGCACCTGGCGAAGTTCGCCGACGAGGTGGCGCGCAGCCTGCGCGAGTCCATCGAGCGGGGCGCGCGGTGGTCGGCGGTGGACTGGGTGAACGCGCTCGGCCAGCGGACCGCGGTCTACCGTCGCGTGCAGGCGCGCTTCCGGCGCTTCGACTTCCTGCTGTCCCCGGCCCTCTCGCGCCCCGCGCTCCCGGTGGACCACGATGCCTTCGAGCCGATCGCGATCGCGGGCGAGCCGGCCGGCTCGATCCGCGCCGCCTGGTATCCCTATCTCTGGCCCTTCAACCTCTCCGGCCATCCGGCGGTGTCGCTGCCGTGCGGCTGGTCGTCCGACGGGCTGCCGATCGGCCTGCAGATCGTCGGTCCCTGGTACGCGGATCGCCGCGTGCTCGCCCTGGCCGGCCATCTCGAGCGCGAGCGCCCGTGCGCACGCCCCATGCCCCTCTAGGAGACACCCATGCCGCTCACGCCCAAGGGCTTCCCGGTCCTGCTCAGCTTCGACATCGACGCGGAGACGATGTGGACCGCCCGCGATCCCAGGAACGCCGAGCGCCCCATCGTGATGAGCCAGGGGGCCTACGGCTGGAAGGTGGGCATGCCGCGCATCCTCGACCTGCTCGCCCGCTACGGCCTGCGCGTGACGTTCTTCGTGCCGGGCCAGGTGATGGAGCAGCGCCCCGCGATGGTCGAGGCGATCCTGAAGGGCGGCCACGAGATCGCGCACCACTCGTGGTCGCACGCCTGGATCGTCAACCTCACGCTCGAGCAGGAGCGCGAGGAGATGGACAAGGGGATCGAGATCATCCAGCGCATGACCGGGCGGAAGCCGGTGGGCTACCGCTCCCCCGCCGCGGAGTTCAGCCCGCACACGCTCCGGATGCTCGGCGAGTACGGCTTCGGCTACTCCTCGAACTACTTCGACGACGACTCGCCGTACCTGCACCGGATCGACGGCAAGCTGAGCGACCTCGTCGAGTTCCCGTTCGCCTGGGTGCTGGACGACGCGCCCTTCTTCCAGTACTCGATCACGCTGCCCGGCCGCACCATGCAGGCGCCCTCCGCGGTGTTCGAGGCCTGGCGGCGGGAGTTCGACGTGCTCTACCGCGAGGACCGGTACTTCTGCCTCGCCATGCATCCCCAGATCATCGGCCGCCCGTCGCGCATCACGCTGCTGGAGGAGCTGATCAAGTACATCCTGGGCCACT
>DATFGS010000035.1:0-3042 GCA_035249225.1 Candidatus Methylomirabilota bacterium
CATTCCAGGAAGAACGGCTCTATTTTCCAAGGGGTTTTGAGTGTGCAAGTAGGACAAGAGGCAGAGATTTACCGCTTGTGGCCCTCGCGTTCGCCCAAGCTGGAAGCGGCCTGGGGCCGCCCTCAGCGCGTCTTCGACGACTCGTCCCGCGCCGCCCGGATCAAGGGCGGGTACGCGTAGGTGGGCAGCGAGCAGCCCGGTGCGAGGATGAAGCCCGAGGCGCCGCCCGCCTCCAGGGCGCGGGTGACCTGCCCGCGCACCAGCCGGGCCGAGCTCTCCACGAACTTCACGTGATCGAGGCCCGCCATCAGCGTGAACTTCGTGCGGCGCCGCGCCTCGGCGATGCCGGGGCCGCCGTTCAGATCGGCCCACGACAGCGCGTGGGCCGGATAGTCCAGGAGGCGGTCGAAGTAGAGGTGCTCCCCGTGCGCGTGCAGCACGTGACACTCGCCACGGCCCTCGATGGCCTTCAGGAACGCGAGGTCAAAGGGCCGCATGAAGCGCTCGTATTGCTCGAGCGTGAGGCTCTCGGTGGTGGCGGGCACCGAGAAGAAGATCCCGGCCGCGCCGCGGGCCAGGCTGGCCTGGGCGTAGCGGATCAGGTTGTCGTTGACCACCGCCAGCGCGGCCTCGAGCGCCTTCGGCTGCTCGGCCATCAGGATCGGCATCGCCTCGCGCAGCAGGTTGCGCTTCGCGGTGTTCCACGCGTTGAACACGGTGTCCACGAAGAGGGCCCGGTCGCGCAGGGCGCCGGCCACGAGCTCCACCGTCCGGAGCTGGGTGCCGAACGGGCTCTTGACCGGGTCGAAGGGCTGGAGCTTGCCCAGGTCGGCGGCGCTCGCGATCACCTCCATGCCCGCGGGCATGGGGTAGTCGTAGTCGTTCATGAGCTTGAGGAGATCGAGATCGTAGTGCTCGAAGAACTCCAGGTGTACCTGCGCGGTGCGCTCGGCGGGGGCGTGCTGGTTGCCGAAGTGATACCAGACGGTGAACGGGGCCCGGTCGACCGGGCGGCCCGCCAGGGCCGCCCGCACGCGCTCGATCTTGTTCATCGACGGGCTCTAGCTCGACTTCTCGCGGTCGATCAGGACCCGGCGGAGGATCTTGCCGGAGGCCGACTTCGGGATCTGGTCGATGAACTCGAGGTGGCGGATGCGCTTGTGCGGGGCCACCCGCTGCGCGACCCAGCCCATGATGGCGTCCGCGGGGGTGGCCTTCGAGGCGTCGTCGGCCTTGAGCACCACGTAGGCCTTCGGCACCTCACCGGCCTCCTCGTCGGCCTTCCGCACCACCGCCGCGTCGAGGATGGCGGGATGGGTGAGCAGCAGCGCCTCCAGCTCCGCGGGCGCCACCTGCATGCCCTTGTACTTGATCAGCTCCTTGGTGCGGTCCACGATGAAGAAGTAGCCCTCGTCGTCCACGTAGCCCACGTCGCCGGTGTGGTACCAGCCGTCGCGGTCGAGGCAGTCCGCGGTCTCCTCGGGGCGGTTGAGGTAGCCCTTCATGATCTGCGGGCCCCGGATCCAGAGCTCGCCTTCCTTGCCGACCGGCAGCTCGGCGTCTCCCCCCGCGCCCACCTCGACGATCTTCACCTCCGTGTTGGGCACGATCTTGCCCGCCGAGCCCGGCTTGAACGGCTCGTCGTGGGTGGGGCTCAGGTGGGTGACCGGGCTCGCCTCGGTCATGCCGTAACCCTGGACGACCGGGCAGCCGAGCTTCGTGCTGAGGGCGCGGGCGATCTCCTCGCCGAGCGGGGCCGCGCCCGAGAAGGTCAGGCGAACGCTCGAGAGGTCGAACTGGGCCACCGCGGGATGCTTCACGAGCCCGAGCACGATGGGGGGCACCAGGGGCAGGATCGTCACCCGGTACTTCTGCACCAGGGTGAGGAACTCCATCATGTCGAAGCGCGGCATGACCAGGATGGTGCCGCCGCCGGCCAAGCCCAGCATCATGATCACGACCATGCCGTAGATGTGGAAGAACGGCAGCACCGCCATCGTGATGTCGCGCTCGCCGAAGCACTCGAAGTTGCGCATGCCCTCGGCCTGGCAGAGATTGGCGACCAGGTTGCGATGCGTCAGCATCACGCCCTTGGGGAGGCCGGTGGTGCCGCTCGAGTAGGGCAGCGCGACGAGATCCTCGGCCGGCTCGATCGTGACCGCCGGCGGCTGGTCGCCCGCCTGCATGAGATCGGTGAAGGGCCGGGCGCCCTCCGCGGCGCCCAGCACGAAGATCTCCTCGACGTCGGTCTGGGCCGCGGCCTCCTTCGCCTTCTCGAGGAAGGGGGGCACCGTGACGAGGAGGCGCGCGCCCGAGTCGCGGAGCTGTTTGGCCAGCTCGTCGGCGGTGTAGAGCGGGTTCACGGTGGTGTTGATGCCGCCCGCCATGGCCACCCCGAGGAACACGATGGCGTACTCGGGCACGTTCGGGCAGTAGATCGCGAGCACGTCGCCCTTGCCGAAGCCCCGCCGGGCCAGGCCCGCCGCGGTGCGCCGGGCGCCGTCGGCGAGCTGGCGATAGCTGAGGGTGCGGCCGGTGGGCCCGTCGATGAGAGCCGCCTTGTCGCCGAGCCGGGCGGCATGGCGCAGCACGTAGTCGGTGATGGTCACGTCCGGAATCGTCACGCGCGGGCTGGTCGAGAGCATGGCGAGGTGAGACTAGCGGGCCGTCCGCCGGGGGTCAAGCGGCAGGTTCGCGAGCAGCGACTCGAGCGCGAGCGGATCCACCGGCTTGGTGAGGTGGGCGTCGAAGCCGGCCTCGCTCGAGCGCTGCCGGTCCCCGGACTGGCCGTACCCGGTCACCGCCACCAGGAGCACGCTCGCGTCCCCGGCGGCCCGGATGCGGCGGGCCACCTCGTAGCCGTCGAGCCCGGGCAGGCCGATGTCGATCACTGCCGCGTCGGGTCGGAGGGCCAGGGCCTGGTAGAGCCCGGCGAGGCCGTCGGCGGCCTCGTGCACCTCGTGGCCGGCCTGCGTGAGCAGGTGCCGGAGCATGTCGCGCGCGTCGTCGTGGTCCTCGACGATGAGGACGCGCCGCCGGACG
>DATFGS010000036.1:0-3189 GCA_035249225.1 Candidatus Methylomirabilota bacterium
GCCTACTTCGCCCGGCCCGGCTGGTGCGACGGAGAGGTCAGCACCTACTACGGCCCGCAGTCGGCGCCCGAGTTCATGGAGCGCACGACGTGGCACACGGCCCAGCACCTGCGGCAGATCTACTGGTTCCTCGACCAGATCGGGGTCGCCAAGGACGCGCCGCTCACCGACGCCGATCTGGAGGGGCTGCCCTTCCCGACCGAGGTCTGGTCGTAGCGCCCCCGATGAAGTCGTAGGCCTCGCGCACGACCTGCTCCACCGTCTTCCAGCTCGGACGACCGTCGAGCCGGACGCCGACCCAGCCGCGGCCCCCCACGTAGGGCGGCACGAAGAAGCGCTTCGGGTCCCGACGGACGAGTAGCTCCTGGACGCCGAGCGGCATCGCGAGCCAGACGCCCACGTGGGGGGCCCCGTGGTGGTGGTCGTCGAAGGTCGCGAACATGCGGCCGCCCACCCAGAAGGTGGGCTCGCCGTGCGAGATCTTCTCGCCCGTCCCCGGTAGCGCCCGGCAGATGGCGCGCAGCCGCGCGAGCGCGGCTACACCGTCACGTGCTTGATGAACCGCTCGGGCGGGTTCTCGCCCCACTGGCTCACCAGCCCCTCTTCCGCGGACAGGAGGTTGCTGCCGCTGCGCGCGTTCAGCCGGTCGGTGTCCGCCCACCGCTCGTGCACGCGGCCCCACGGGTCGCACCAGTAATCGTAGACCTGGCTGCCGAGCAAGTGCCGGCCCACGCCCCACATGTGCTCGTACTTGCCGAGCCCGGCCAGGTACTCGTGGTCCTTGAACACCGCATCCACGTCCGGCACCTCGAAGGAGACGTGGTTCATCCCCGCCCGCTCGTTCATGACGCAGAAGAGCGTGTGGTGGTCCACGTACTCGTCGCCGCGGTCGCAGCGGTTGAACGAGCCGATGATGTGGTCCTTGGCGCCCACGTAGATGTCGTCGGAGCCGATGAAGCCGAGGGTGTCGCGGAACCACTGCGCGGTCTCCCGCACCCGCGGCGTGCCCATGACCCCGTGGCCGATGCGCTTGATCGGCGTCGGCGACCTGCGCAGCCGCATCAGCGTGCCCGCGCGGCGCAGGGGCTCGGCGCCGGTATTCATCGGGGTGTACTCCACCGGGATCGCGGGCAGCGTCTCGAGCCCCCACACCACCTCGACCTGGTAGCCGTTGGGCTCGCGCAGGCGCACCCGCCGGCCGCCGCCCGGCTCGTCGATGGCCTCGACCGCGGACGCCCCCGGCGTCGCGGCCACGCGCGCCAGGTCGCCCTCGGCCGCCGCGTGGTAGGCGAAGCCCACGAAGCCGGCGTCGTCCGCCTTCTCGGTGACGTGGATGTGGTGCATCGGATCGCTCCCGCGCATGTAGAGCGCCTTCGGCGTCCGCGCCGCGCGGGTCAGCCCGAAGTGCGTCAGGAACTCCTCCTCCGCGTCGAGGTCGGGCGCGCGCAGCCGCACCCACGCCAGGTCTCGCACCTTGATGGTCGCCATGACAGTTCCTCCCCTCACCCTGCCCTCTCCCCTGAGGGGAGAGGGGAAATTCGGTTAGCCCGCGAAGGTGAAGCGCGGGTCCGCGGCCGGGATCTCGACCTCGGGCAGCTTCAGCTCACGGCGCACGATGTTCGCGCCCAGGTTGATGGCCACGCTCTTGTAGAACGCGATGCGGCGGGCGAGCCCCTCGCGCCCGAAGCCGCAGTCGGTGCTCAGGATCAGCCGCTCCGGCGGCACGTACTCGAGGGCCTTGCGAATGAGATTCGCCACCACCTCGGGCGGCTCGACCGCCGCGGTGGAGTGGTTCACCACCCCGATCGCGATCTTCTTGTCGGTGCGGTGGCGGCCGAGCAGCGGCAGGTCCCGGCCGCCGGTGGACGCGCACTCCAGCGTGAGCACGTCCGCGTTGGTGGCGAGCAGGTACGGCAGCGACCGCTCGTAGGACGGCCGCTCCCAGTGCAGCGGCTGCTGGTTCGGGTTGCCCCAGCACGTGTGCAGCCAGATCTCGGTGTTCACCCCCGCGATCTCCCGGTTCACCGACTCGGTGTAGAACTCGAGATCCTTGTCGGACGCGCCGAGCGCGCCCGCGATGTGGTGCTGGGGCTCCTCCACCTGGATGACCCGGCAGCCCGCGGCCGCGACCTCCTTGAGCTCCGCGTTGAAGATGTCGGCGAGGGCCAGGATCACGTCGCGATCCGAGCCGTAGTGACGGTCCACCAGCATCTTGGCGAGCGACTGGGCGGTGATGGCGCCGAACTTCACCGGCCTGCTCGCGAGCCGCTGGGCGGTCTTGAAGAGGGCCGCGTACTGGAGCGCGCCGCCCGCGAGCTTCGCCCCCACCACCGCGGGCTGGTAGGCCTCCATCACCTCGTAGAGGATGTGGCCGGGCCGGAGCGATTTCCAGCCGCCGCCGGTGGAGCGATCCTGGGCCCCGGTGATGCCGCCCAGCCGCTCGATCACGTAGTAGAACCACGACTTGCCGCCCACCGTGAGGTCGAAGCGGGAGTCGCCGTCGGTCACGAAGTCGAGCCCGGCCATCTCCTGCTCGCGCACCAGGCAGGCCACCGCGTCGAGGTACTGTTCGCGGAAGCGGGAATCGCCCAGGGCGTCCTTGAAGCCCCGCCCCCGCAGCTCCTCGGTGAACCAGTGGGGGCGCGGGTAGGAGCCGGTGATGGTGGTGGGCAGGACGAGGTCGCGGGTGGCGTTGAGCATGGGCCCGACTTTGCTGGCTCCGCGGAACCCTGTCAAGCCCGCGAAGGTTGACAAATGCGAGGGCCATCCCTAGTGTAGCGGCGCGACCACCCCGTTCCCTCACCGAAGAGGAGGCGTCCCCATGCAGAGGCGACAGTTCCTGGCAGCGCTCAGCGGCGCCGCGGCGGCCGCCGCGGTCCGGCCTTCCCGGGCCCGTGGCGCGGAGCCGATCCGGATCGGCTACTTCGGTCCGCTCACCGGCAATTTCTCCCAGACCGGCAAGGACATGACCGACGGCTTCAACCTCTTCTGGGAAGAGGTCGGCAACAAGGTCGCGGGCCGCGAGGTGAAGGTCATCGTGGAGGACTCCGACCCCGAGCCCACCGGCGCCCTCACCAAGGTGCGGCGCCTGGTCGAGCAGGAGAAGGTGCACACGATCGCGGGCGGGCTGCTCGCCGCCACCGGCTACGCGCTCGTGCCCTACATCGAGCAGAACAAGATCCCGACGGT
>DATFGS010000037.1:0-13719 GCA_035249225.1 Candidatus Methylomirabilota bacterium
CAAGGGCTAGACCAGCCAGCTTCTTCCCCGCTGGCCGGCTCGGCGGGCGGCACGCAACGCCTGCGCCACCGCCTCCTCGGGCGTGCGGGCCCTCGGCAGCGGGACGCGACGGCCTTCCGGCTGCGCCAGGCGCCAGGTGCCGAGACCCACCACCGGCCGCCCCAGCTTCAGGGCGAGCGCGATCTCGGAGAGGGTGCCGTAGCGGCCACCGATCGCGATGACCGCATCGGATGAGCGCACCAGGATCACGTTCCGCGCCTGGTCCATGCCGGTGACGATCGGGATGGAGACCCAGCGATTGGCGTCGCGCGCCTCGAAGCCGGGCAGCAGCCCCACCACGAGGCCGCCGGCCTCGGCCGCGCCGCGCGAGGCTGCCTCCATCACCCCGCCGAGGCCGCCGCACAGCAGTACCGCGCCCGCCTCCGCGACGGCGCGGCCGACCCGCTCGGCGAGCGCGGCCACCCGGCGCGAGCAGACGCCCTCGCCGATCACGCCCACGTGGAGGCCCGCGCGCGCCGGGCTCACGCGACCTCGACGCGCTGCCAGCCTCCGTCCCGGAGCGAGCGCAGCACCGCGTCCAGCACGAGCTGGGCGGCCACGCCATCCTCGAGCGAGGGGGACGGGCTCTCGCCCTTCTTGATGCCGTCGAGGAAGCGCTTCACCAGCGGCGCGATGGTGGCCTTGCCGGTCACCTCCATCTGGTCGCCCTCGCCGGCCGAGCGCGGGAGCCCCGCGCTGAACGGTACCGGCTGGAGCGTGCCGCTGGCGCCCGCCGCGCGCAGGTCGCCCACGTACCACTTGGGCTTCTCGCGGTCCACGCGGTAGACGACCCCGCCCTGGCTGCCGTAGGCCTCGAGGAACTGCTCGTTGGCGCCCCGCGCGGCACGACTCACCGAGAGCGTCACCTGCCCGCCCGAGGCCAGCTCCCCCATCACGCTGCAGAAGTCCTCGGCGTCGGTCGGCTTGCCGCCGGGTGCGCTCCGGGTGGGATAGGCCACGCCCGCCTGCGCGGTGACGCGCGCGAACTCGCCGAAGTTCCAGCGCACCATGTCGATGAGGTGCACGCCCATGTCGCCCATCGCGCCGTGGCCGGCCTGGGCGCGGTCCATGCGCCACGTGGCGGGAGCGGCCTCGTCGGCCCAGCGGGCCCCGAGCCAGCGGCCCGCCGCGTGGAAGAGCCGGCCCACGCCGCCCTCCTCCACCAGCGAGTGGAAACGCTGCATCGCGGGGATGAAGCGCCAGTTGAACGACGTCATGGCCACGCGCTGCGCGCGGCGCGCCGCCTCCACCATGTCGCGACCCTCCGCCGCGGTCATCGCGAGCGGCTTCTCGCAGAGGACGTGCGCGCCCTGCTCGAACGCGCGCAGCGCGATCTCGCGGTGCAGGTGGGGCGGCGACGCGATCACCACGATGTCCGGCTTGGCCTCGTCGAGCATCTGCTCCCACCGCTCGAAGACGCCGGGGACGTGGTAGCGCTCGGCCACCGCGCGCGCGGTCTCCTGGCTCCGCTGGCAGACCGCCACCACCTCGCAGCCGTTGGCCTGAAACGCCGGAATGTGGGCGCGGCCGAAGCCGAGCCCCACGATGCCCACGCGATGCTTCTTCCGAGCCATGCGTCGTCGATCCTTTCGCCGGCGGATTCCCTTCCCCCGCCGATTGGGTTACAGTCGGCCCCATCCTAGCAGCAGGCCAGAGGAGGCCCCCCAATGAAGGCGGTCGCCGCAGTCGCCGAGATCCTGAAGCGCGAAGGTACCACCTTTCTGATCGGCTATCCGGTGAACCCGATCATCGAGGCGGCCGCCCAGGCCGACATCCGCACCATCATCGTGCGCCAGGAGCGCACCGGGCTGCACATGGCGGACGCGGTGAGCCGGATCACCTCCGGCCAGAAGATCGGCGTGTTCACCATGCAGCACGGGCCGGGCTCGGAGAACGCCTTCGGGGGCGTGGCCCAGGCCTACGGCGACTCGGTTCCGATCGTGGTGCTGCCCGGCGGCTATCCCCGCCGCATCACCAACATCCCGCCCAACTTCAACTCGTTCATCAACTACCGCAACGTGACCAAGTGGTGCGAGCAGGTGGTCGTGGGCGACGCGGTGCCCGACGCGATGCGCCGGGCCTTCACCCAGGTGAAGAACGGCCGCCCGCGGCCGGTCCTGGTGGAGATCCCGGTCGACGTCTACCAGGAGGAAGTGCCGGAGCCTCTCAACTACAAGGCGACCCCGCGCACGCGGGTCGCTCCCGATCCGGACGCGGTCACCGAGGCCGCGCGCATGCTGGTCGAGGCGGAGCGGCCGGTGATCTACGCGGGCCAGGGTGTGCACTACGCGCGCGCGTGGCAGCAGCTCCGCGAGCTGGCCGAGCTGCTGGAGGCCCCGGTCACCACGAGTCTCGAGGGCAAGAGCGCGTTCCCCGAGAACCACCCGCTGTCGCTCGGGTCGGGGGGCCGCTCGATCCCCAAGACGGTGCACGAGTTCCTCAAGAACTCGGACGTGATCTTCGGCATCGGCTGCAGCTTCTCGACCACCAACTACGGGGTCACGATGCCGAAGGGCAAGACCATCATCCACTCCACTGTCGACTCAGCCGACCTCAACAAGGACATCGTGGCCGAGCACGCGGTGATCGGCGACGCGGGCCTCGTGCTGGAGGCGCTGCTCGCCGAGGTGCGCGATCGCCTGAAGGGCAAGGCGCGCGGCCGCAAGGCCGAGGTCACCAGGCAGATCGCCGGCATGAAGGCGGAGTGGCTGGCCCAGTGGATGCCCAAGCTGACCGCCAACGACAAGCCGCTCTCGCCGTACCGCGTGATCTGGGACCTGCTCCACACGGTGGACGTGGCCAACACCATCATCACCCACGACGCGGGGAGCCCGCGCGACCAGCTCTCGCCTTTCTGGGAGAGCACGCACCCGCTCACCTACATCGGCTGGGGCAAGACCACCCAGCTCGGCTACGGCCTCGGCCTCGCGATGGGGGCGAAGCTCGCCAAGCCCGAGTCCCTCTGCATCAACGTGTGGGGCGACGCGGCGATCGGCTTCACCGGCATGGACTTCGAGACCGCGGTGCGCGAGCGCATCCCGATCCTGTCGATCCTGCTCAACAACTTCTCGATGGCCATCGAGCTGCCGATCATGAAGACCGCCACCGAGAAGTACCGCTCCACCGACATCAGCGGCCACTACGCGGACATGGCGAAGGCCTTCGGCGGCTACGGCGAGCGCATCACCGAGCCCGGCGAGATCATCCCCGCGCTCAAGCGGGGCATCGCCAAGACGCGCGACGGCGTCCCGGTCCTCCTCGAGTTCATCACCGAGAAGGAGATCAACTTCTCGATCTTCAAGTAGCGTTTCGCGGGGGACGCGATGCCGACGCCGCCGACGAGTCCGGAAGCCTGCGACCGTCTCTTCGTGGAGCACGTCAACGCGGGCGATCTGGACGCGCTGCTGTCGCTCTACGAGCCCGCGTGCAGCCTGGTCCGGCGGGACGGCAGCCTCGCCCGCGGTCACGCCGAGATCCGCGAGGTCCTGGGGCGCCTGATCGCGGTCTCGACCCGGATGCGCAGCGAGATCGTGAAGGTCGTCCCGGGCGGTCACGATCTCGCGATGGTGTACAACGACTGGCACATGTCGGGGAAGCGGGCCGACGGCCAGCCGGTCGAGGCGAGCGGCAAGGCCCTCGAGGTGGTGCGGCGACAGCCGGACGGGACCTGGCGCTTCATCCTCGACGATCCCTACGCCCGCGGCTAGGGTGACGGACCTCACTTATCGCTCGCCGAAGACGGAGGTGCGGGCGAGCCCGATTCACGGCCAGGGCCTGTTCGCGAGGCGGGCGATCGCGCGGGGCGAGATCGTCGCGGCCAAGGGCGGCCACGTCTTGACCGCGGAGGCCTGGGCCGCCCTCGAGCCGGCGCTCGGCCCCGCCGACATCCAGATCTCGGAAGACCTCTTCGTCGCGCCGGCGACCCAGGCCGAGCGCGACGGCTCCATGCTCTACACCAACCATTCCTGCGATCCCAACCTGGCGATCCAGGGGCAGATCGTCCTCGTCGCGATGCGCGACATCGCCCCCGGCGAGGAGCTGACGATCGACTGGGCCACCACCGACGACGGCGACCACGAGATGCAGTGCCGGTGCGGCAGCGCCGGCTGCCGGGGCACCGTGACCGGCAAGGACTGGATGAAGAAGGAGCTGCAGGAGAAGTACGCGGGCTGGTTCTGCTGGTTCCTCCAGCGCAAGATCGACGCGCCGCCCTCCGGCCGCCGGCCCGCCTGATCCATGGCGGACGTGACGCACGATGGCCGGCGCTGGAGCAACGCCGATCAGGACCGCGTCGAGGACCTGACCCCTTACGACCCGAGCTGGCCGGCCCGGTACGAGGCGGAGGCGCGCGCGATCCGGGCGGCACTCGCCGGGCGCGCGGACATCGAGCTCGTGCACTTCGGCAGCACCGCGATCCCGGGCCTCGCGGCCAAGCCCATCATCGACATCATGCTCGTCTCGAACGACCGGTCGGTCTGGCCCGCCTTCATCGAGCCCATCGAGAGCCTCGGATACGTGTTCTGGGCGGACAACCCGCGCCGGGACCGCCTCTTCTTCGTCAAGGGCATGCCGCCCTTCGGCCCGCGCCGCACGCATCACGTCCACGTCCGCACGTCGGAAGATGCGAGGGTCGCGCTCGTCTTCTGCGATCATCTCCGTGCCCATCCCGAGGAAGCGGCGCGGTACGCCGCGCTGAAGCGCGAGCTGGCGGCCCGGTACCCGACGGACCGCGACGCGTACACCGACGGGAAGGCCCGGTACGTGGACGACATCGTGCGAAAGGCGGGCACCCCATGAAGGCCTCCGCGATCGCGGCGATCCTGGTCGGGATCGCCGTCGGCGTGTACTCCGGCATGCACCTCCTGATCCCCCTGGGCCTCACCGGCCTCGCCTGGTGGGCGATCCGCGCGCGGCGGCCGGATCGCTCGCCCGAGTACGTGGCCGCCGCCGCGGTGCAGGCCGGGCACCTGCTGTGGATCGCGGTCGGCCTGGTCGTCATCGGGGCGCTGACCGTGGATCTCGTGGACATCGCGATCCTGCTCATCGGGGTGGTCTGGCTGCTCGTGCGGCCCGGCCTGGCCCCGGTGATCGTGCTCACGATCTACCAGGCGCTGGCGCTGGTCATCAACCTGTTCGCCTTCCTCAGCTTCCCGATCGGCCACAACCTGCACCGCGCGCTCCTGGTCCACATCCTGTGGCGCGGCCTGGCGCTGATCCTGATGTGGCGCGCCCACCACAAGGCCAAGGGGCTCGCGGAGGCCTCCGCGTATTGACAGCCGCCCGCGCCGTGTGGTCAGGTGAAACGCCCATGGGCGCCCCAGGCTCTCCGATCGCCCGTCCCCGGCCTCTCGCGATCGCGCCGGTCCACGCCGCGTGAGCCGGGCGGTCCTCTTCGCGGTCCTCGCCGGCGTGTCGGCCGCCACGTGGACGATCTGCCTGAAGCTGGCCTCCTCCAAGATCACCCCGGCCCTCGGCGCGCTCGTCATCACCACGGGCGCCCTCCTGGTCAACGCGGTCGTCATCCTGGTCACGCGCGCCAACGGGCAGGAGATCGTCTTCACCCGGGAGGCCCTCTGGCTGCTGGCGCTGGCCGGCCTCGCCGCGGCCGGGGTCGACATCTTCGGGCTCCTCGCCTACGACCGCGGGCTCCGGGTCACCTCGTCGTTCTTCATGGGCGGCACCTCCACCGTGCTCGTGCTGCTCGCCGGCTTCCTCGCGTTCCAGGAGCCGTTCACGTGGATGCGCCTGCTCGCGATCGCGATGATCGTCGGCGGCTCCCTGCTGCTGCAGGCGCAGGGCGGATGATCCTCGAGGGCATCGACGTCGCGCGGAGCTTCGGGGGGCTCCGCGTGCTCACGCGGGTCGACTTCGCGGTGGCCGAAGGCGAGATCGTCGCCCTGATCGGCCCCAACGGGGCGGGCAAGACCACGCTGTTCAACCTGATCAGCGGGTTGCTGCGGCCCTCGGCGGGATCCATCCGGCTGGACGAGCACCGGATCAGCGCGCTGCCCGCGTACCGGATCGCGCGGCTCGGGCTCGGACGCACGTTCCAGACGCCGCGGCCGTTCCTGGACCTGACCGCCGCCGAGAACGTGGCCGCGGCCGCGCTCTGGAGCGAGCGGCCGGGCGGGACGCCCGCCGAGCTGCTCGCGCTCGTCGAGATGGACGAGCAAGCGACGGTGCCCGCGCGGCGACTCACCGGGGCCCGGCGCAAGCTGCTCGAGCTGGCGATGGCGCTCGCGCTCCGGCCGCGTATCATCCTGCTCGACGAGCTGCTGGCCGGGCTCACCCCCACCGAGGGCGCGCGGGCGACCGCGATCCTCCGGACCATCCGCGACGAGCGCGGGGTCGGGCTCTTCTGGGTCGAGCACGTGATGAAGGCCATCATGGAGACGGCGGAGCGGCTGATCGTGCTCCACCACGGAGAGGTCATCTGCGAGGGCGCGCCCGCGGCGGTCTCGCGCGATGCCCGGGTTCTCGAGGCGTATCTCGGCGAAGCATCCCCACTGGCAAGGAGGCCATGATCATGACGATGAACAGGCGACGATTTCTCACGACTGCGGTGGGAGCGGCGGCGGCCGGCGCGGCCACGGTTCCCCTCCTGCGGACGCGCGCCCGCGCGCAGGCCAAGCCGATCCGCATCGGCTACACCATGTCGGCGACCGGACCCTACGCGGTGGGCGCCGGCATCACCCAGGCCCCGAACTACACGCTGTGGCAGGACCAGGTCAACGCCCAGGGCGGCCTCGCGGTCAAGGGCGAGGGGCGCCGGATGATCGAGTTCGTCTCCATCGACGACCGTAGCGAGATCGAGACTGCGGTGCGCTTCTACGAGAAGCTGGCCACCGACGACAAGGTCGACCTCCTGCTGCCGCCGTGGGGCTCGGCGATGAACTTCGCGATCGCCCCGGTGGCCGGCCGGTACGGCTACCCGATGATCGGCCCCACCGCCATCTCGGGGAAGTTCAAGGAGCTTGCGCTGCCCTACTTCTACACGATGCTGGTGCAGCCGGCGCCCCAGATGCAGGCGGTGGCCGCCCTGCTCAAAGACGCCCGCGACCAGGGCAAGATCAAGAAGGTCGCGGTCGCCTACGTCAACGATCTGTTCGGTATCGAGCTGAACGCGGCCACCGGTCCCGCCTTCAAGGCGGCCGGCCTCGACGTGGTGGACACCAAGAGCTATCCGCTGGGCGCCAAGGATCTCTCGCCGGTCCTCCGCGGCTTCAAGGACGCGGGCGCGGACGCCTTCGTGGGGCTCACCTACCCGCCCGACAACATCCTCGTCACCAGCCAGGCCAAGGAGGTGGACTGGAACCCGGCGGTGTTCTTCACCGGGGTGGGCACCGCGTTCCCGTTCTACCGCGATCGCTTCAAGGGCGCGGAGGGCGTGATGGGCATCGCGGGCTGGAACCCGAAGGTGAAGTACGCGGGGGCCAAGGAGTACTTCGACGCGCACGTGAAGAAGCACCAGAAGGAGCCCGACCGGTGGGCGAGCGCCTTCGCGTACGCGTCGCTGCAGATCCTCGAGCGCTGCGTGGGCGAGGTCGGCCTCGACCGGCCGAAGATCAAGGCGATGCTCGACGCCACCGAGTTCCAGACGGTGGCCGGCCCCATCAAGTTCGCGAAGGGCGAGAACGTGGCCACTCCGGGCATCGTCGGGCAGTGGCAGAAGAACGAGTTCGAGCTCGTGTGGCCCAAGGCGTCGTCGACCGGCGCCGCGGTGATGCCGAAGCCGGCCTGGGCGTGACCCTCTCGCCCACCCTGCTGCTGGACGTCGTGATCGGAGGGTTCACGACAGGGGGCATCTACGCCCTCGTCGCCCTCGGCCTCAATCTCCAGTACGGCCTCATGCGGGTGCTGAACGTGGCGCACGGCGAGTTCCTGATGCTGGGCGCCTACGTCACGTTCTCGCTGCACACCGGCTGGGGCGTCAACCCGCTGCTGACCCTGCTGATCACGGGCCCGACGGCCTTCGCCGTCGGGCTCGTGCTGCACCGGCTGCTCTACGCCCCGCTCCTCGCGGGCGAGGCGGCGGAGAGCCTCGAGTCGCGCTCGCTCCTGCTCTCGTTCGGGCTCATGTTCGTGCTCCAGAACGCGGCGCTGCTGATCTGGAGCGCGGACCTCAAGGGGTACAGCTATCTCGCGATCCCGCTGCGCTGGCTCGGCACCGTCTTCCCCGCCAATCGCGTGCTCGCGGCGGCGATCGCGCTGGCCCTCGGCGCGGCCTTCTACCTCTATCTGCGTCACAGCCTCACCGGCAAGGCGGTGCGCGCGCTGATGCAGGAGCCGGAGGGCGCGCAGCTGATGGGCATCCAGACCTCGCGCGTCCACGGCCTCTGCTTCGGCGTCGGCCTCGCGATGTCGGCGGTGACCGGCTCGCTCGTCAGCATGCTGTTCGAGCTGACGCCCTTCATGGGCCTGCCCTACACGGTGACCGCCCTGGTCGTCGTCATCCTGGGCGGGCTCGGCAACATGCTGGGCTGCCTGATGGCCGGCCTCCTGCTGGGCCTCGTCGAGACCGCGGGCGTGTACCTCGCCTCGTCCGACATCCGGCTGATCTCCTCCTACGCGGTGCTCTCGCTGATCCTGATCCTCAAGCCCTCCGGCCTCTTTGGCCGCTAGGGTCGCCGCCGCCGTCCTCGGCGCGGCGCTGCTCGTCGCGCCGCACGTGCTGCCGACCTACTATCGCTCGCTCACGCTCGCCATCCTGGCCGACGTGGCCCTCGCGGTGGCCTGGGCCTTCTTCTCGGGCCCCACGCGCTACCTCTCGCTCGCCACCGGCGCCTTCTTCGGCGCGGGGGCCTACACCACCGCGGTGGTGATGGCGCGCCTGGCGTGGCCGCTCCCGGTCCTCGTCGCCGCGGCGGTCGCCGCCGCCATGGCGCTGCTGGTCGGCACGCTCGCGCTGCGCCTGCGCGGCCCCTACTTCGCGGTGTTCACCTTCGGCCTCGCCGAGCTGGCCAAGCACACCCTGATCTGGTACGAGACCGGCGTCACCGGCACCGTCGGGCGCCTGCTGCTGAGCCCGCCGGACGCGGTGACCCTCTACTACACGGTGCTCGGGGTAGCCGTGGTCGCGGTGGCGATCGCGATCTGGCTGCCGCGCGGCCGCTGGGGCATCGCGCTCGTCGGCATCGGCGCCGACGAGGAGCGCGCGGAGACGCTCGGCATCGACACCACGCGCATCAAGATCACCGTCTTCGCCCTGAGCGCCGCCGTCATGGGCGCGGTGGGCGGCGCGATGGCCCCACGCTGGACCTATCTCGATCCGCAGGTCTTCAACCCGTTCGTGTCGTTCCAGACCGTGATCATGGCCCTGCTCGGCGGGGCGACCACCGTCATCGGCCCGGTCCTCGGCGCGGTCTTCCTGGGGATCCTGTCCGAGACGCTCCTGCTGCAGTTCCGCTACGCCTACATGCTGAGCCTGGGGCTGGTGCTGATCGCGGTGGTGCTGCTGCTGCCCTCCGGGCTCGCCGGGCTGCTGCGCAGGCCCCGAGCGTGAGCGATGGAGTATAGTGCGGCCGGGAGTCACGCTCTCCGCCGATCTCGGGGAGGTCCCCGGTCGTCGGGTGCACGTCCCGTGACGGGAGCCGGCCCGCGATCCCCCGGTGTCTGCGGTTGGTGGAGGAACCGTCAGGAGGACGGGATGCGCATGCGACCGGTCGTACTTCTGGTGGCGGTCCTCGTCTGTCTCCTCGCGCCGGCGGTCGCGGCCAGGGCCCAGCCGCATGCGCAGATCGCCCGGGTCGGGTTCTTCCGGCCGGCACCGCCAAGTCCGGAGGCCACCCGCATCCTCGAGGCCTTCAAGGGAGGGTTGCGGGAGCAAGGCTACGTCGAGGGACAGAACCTCGCCGTCGAGGTCCGGTTCCCGACGACGACCACCGATCGGCTCGCCGACATCGCGGCCGACCTGGTCCGGAAAAAACCCGACGCCATCTTCGCCGCCGCATCGTCGGGAATCGACGCGGTCCGGAAGGCCACGAGCACCCTCCCGATCGTGGCCCTGGACCTGGAGACCGATCCGCTCGCCAGCGGCATCGTCGCGAGCCTGGATCGCCCGGGCGGGAACGTCACCGGCATCTTCCTGGATTTTCCCGAGCTGGGTGGCAAGTGGCTGGAGCTGGTCAAGGAGGTGGCCCCGAAAGTCTCCCGCGTGGCCGTTCTCTGGGACCCCGCCACCGGGCGCGTCCCGCTGAACGGGGCGGAGGCGGCGGCCCCAGCGCTGCGCTTGCAGCTCCAGGTGCTCGAAGCGCGCGGCCCGGGCGACTTCGAGGCCGTCTTCCAGTCCGCGGTCCGGGCGCGGGCCGGGGCCCTGGTCACGCTGTCGTCGCCGGTCTTCAACACCTACCGCCGGCTCCTCGTGGACCACGCGGCGAAGCACCGGCTGCCGGCGATCATGCCGTTCCCGCTCTTTGCCGAGGACGGCGGCCTCATCGCCTACGGACCGGACCTGGTCGAGCTGTATCGTCAAGGCGGCGTGATGGTGGGCAAGGTCCTGAAGGGCGCTCGCCCACGGGATCTTCCGATCGAGCGGCCCAACCGCTTCGTGCTGGTCGTCAACATGAAGACCGCCAAGGCCCTCGGGGTCACGATCCCGCAATCGGTCCTGTTCCGGGCCGACCGGGTGGTCGAATGAGCCCGGCGGCGCGGCGGATCATCTAGCCGGCGAGGGGACCATGGCGATCCGCATCGTGCGACTCGGGACCCCGCGGCACGCGGGTGAGGGCCTGCGCATCGGCACCGTGCGCCGGCCGCCGCGCGGGGTGCGCAAGGCCGAGTACGCGGCGCGGAACTACTACGACGTGTGGCTGCCCGAGCTGTCGCCCACCTCACCGCTCGTCTCCTGGGCGCTCTCGAAGCCGTTCACGCCCGCGCGCTGGGCCCTCTACCGTCGCCGCTACCTCGCCGAGATGCGCGTGCCGGCGGCGCAGCGGCAGATCGCGCTGCTCGCCGCGCTGTCCGCCCGGACCGATTTCTCGGTGGGCTGCTACTGCGAGGACGAGAGCCACTGCCACCGCTCGCTCCTGCGGGAGCTCCTGATCCAGCACGGCGCGAAGGTCCTCTGACGCTGCCTCCGCCCGAGGCAGCGGCGCTCGCGCTGCCCGGTCCGCGGGCGGTTTCGCGCCGCATCGGACGGGCGCGCCGCGGCGCCGATCACCGCAAGTAGCCGCCGCGCATCGCGGAATCCAGTCACCGCCGCGAGCCGGCCGCCTGGCACGTCCTCTGCACTCTCCCGTCGCCAGCAATTCATCGCGTCGTCGCGAAATCCGGAGCGCCGTCGCCGTACTCTGACGGCGCTCTTTCCTTGTAAGGAGGAACCGTGGAGATGGGCGACCAAGAAGGCGGGACGGTCCTGCGCGCGAGCCTCGCGGCCGGGCTGATCGGGATCGGGCTCGTGGCGGCGGTCATGGAGGTGCAGGCGGATCTCGCTCCGCACGAGACCCGGCGCGCGGCCTACCGCCTGCAGCTCGAGTCGCGGTGGCGGGCGCACGTGGGAATGCTCGATCAGGCGCTCGCGCGGCACGACGTCAGCGCGGCGGTCGGCGCGTGGCACGACGCCTACGGCGCCGCCCTCGCGAGCCGCGGCTGGGAGGGCATGCTCGCGGTGGGCGACGCCTTTCTCCGCATCGGCGCCGAGGCGGGCACCGTGAGCGGCTCGCGCTCCAATGCCCGCCAGGCGTATCTCAACGCCCTCGTCCGCGCGCATCGCGACCGCTCGGTGGACGGGCTGCGCCGGACCGCCGCCGCGTTCGCGGCCCTGGGGGACCACGCGGTCGCGACCCACTGCCTGCGCGCCGCCGACGAGCTCGCGGCCAACCGGAAAGGAACCTGAGCCCATGAGCGTCCAGAAGCTGGCCCTGATCGCGCACGACCACAAGAAGGTGGACCTCGTCGCGTGGGCGACGTTCAACCGCGACACCCTCGCCGCGTTCCCGCTCGTCGCCACCCGGCACACCGCCCGGCTCGTCCGGGACAAGGTGGGGCTCGAGGTCGAGGAGCTCCTGAGCGGCCCCGAGGGCGGGGACGCCCAGATCGCGGCGGGCGTCGCCATGCGGGAGATCGACGCGGTGTTCTTCTTCGTCGATCCGCTCTTCGCCCAGCCGCACGACCCGGACATCCGCGCGCTCCTTCGCGTGTGCAACGTGCACAACGTCCCGGTCGCGACCAATCTCGCCACCGCCGACCTCATCATCGCCGGCCTGCCGTCCTGCGCGCCCGCGCCGGTCTCCGCCCGCGTGACCGCACCCTGACGCCCGCGCCTGACCCGGCCCGCCCCTGGTTGTCCCCGGCGGGCCAAGCGTGTAGCCTCGGGGCCCGGAGGCTAGAGCCCATGTTTGCCCGACTCGGTACCTGGCAGGGATCCGCGGAGGACCTGGAGCGGTGGATCGAGCGCGGCCGTGAGCACGTCAAGCCCAGCATTCGACAGGACGCCGGGCTCAAGGCGGCCTACTGGCTCGTCGACCGCGAGAGCGGCAAGGCCCTCATCGTGACCTTCTGGGAGAGCGAGGAGGCGATGCGGGCGAGCGAGGAAGCGCGCCGGCGCCGCCAGGCCGCCACGTCGGCGGCCACCGGGGCCCAGGTGACGACCGAGCGATACGAGATCGTCGACGCACTCGTGATGTGACTCCAAAGGAGGAGCCGCTATGAAGTACGGCGTGGTACTTCCGATCTGGCAGCTGACGGTGGCGGAAGCGGAATCGCTGGCGACACGCGCGGAGCAGCTGGGGCTCGACGGCGTCTTCGTCCCCGACCACATCCTGGCCAAGCCCGCCACCACCCAGCACTACGGCGGGCACTGGCCGGACCCATTCGCGCTGCTCGCCTTCCTCGCGGGGCGCACCCAGCGCATCAGCCTGGGGGCCAGCGTCATCGTGCTCCCCTACCGCAACGCGCTGGTCGCGGCCAAGTCGGCGGCCACCGTGGACCAGGCCTCGAACGGCCGCTTCATCTTCGGGGTCGGGGTGGGCTGGGACGAGGCCGAGTTCGTGGACCTGCGCCTGCCCTTCCGCCAGCGCGGGCAGCTCAGCGACGACTACATCCGCGCCATCAAGGCCGCGTTCGCCGCCGACATCCCGCAATACAGCGGCAAGCACGTGAGCTTCTCGGGCGCCACCTTCTCCCCGCGGCCGGTGCAGCGGCCGCACCCGCCGATCTGGGTGGGCGGCTCGCCCGGCGCCATCTCCGGGCCCGCGGTGCGGCGCTGCGCCGAGCTGGGCGACGCCTGGCATCCGCTCGCGCTCGGGCTCGACGAGATCGAGAAGGGCTACGCCACCCTCCGCGACCTGGCCAGCCGCACCGGGCGGCGCGATGCGCTCGGGCTGTCCCCGCGCAACATGCTCGACCTGACCGACAGCGCCAAGGGCGCGGGCCGGGCCGCCTTCCAGGGCTCGGTGGCCGAGGTGGCCGCCGACATCAAGCGCGTGCGGGGCATCGGCGCGGCCTGGATGACGTTCGACCTGCCGCGCGCCGGCATCCCCGCGATGGTGCGCGCGATGGAGCGGCTCGCGGGAGAGGTCAAGCCCGCGGCGGCGTGACCGCGATCCGCGACGCGCGGCCGGGCGATCGCGACGCCATCCTGGCGGTAACGCTCGCCGCGTACGAGCAGTACGCGGCCACCCTCACTCCGCCGTTCTGGGCGATGTACCGGCGGAGCATCCAGGCGACGCTCGCCGACGTGGG
>DATFGS010000038.1:0-1122 GCA_035249225.1 Candidatus Methylomirabilota bacterium
CGAGGAGCCGCGGGAGGCGATGACCTACTTCTTCCAGCGCCACATCGAGCTGATCCGGTCCGGCCTCGGCCGCAACGACACCGGCCCGGGCGACCGCCGGCAGGTGATGGCGGACCGGATCGCCACGATGCCCTACGACGAACTGCTGAAGACCCGCGTCGCCTTCGGCACCGCGGCCTCACTGCGCGAGCGCCTGGGCGAGATCGCGGAGGACCTGGGGCTCAGCGGCATCGTCGCCGAGCTGAACCCCAGCGGCCTCCTCTCCCTGGATCAGATGCGGCGGACGCTCGACATCCTCACCCGCGAGGTGATCCCTACTTTCCGCTGACGAAGGCCTGCACCCGCTTCCACGCGTCGGCGGAGGCGTCCGCGAACTCGGTGTACTTCCGGTCGAAGAAGCTGTGCGGCGCCCCCGGGTACACCTTGAGGTCGTGCTTGATGTTGGCCTTGCGGCACGCCGCGTCGAAGGCCTCCACGTCCGCGGGCGGGATGCCCTCGTCGGCGCCGCCGAAGATCGACTGCACCGCGCACTTGTAGCGCGGCACCGCGTCCACCGGCTTCGGGCGGTCCGGCCAGCGCTTGAGCCCGGACGGCCAGCCGTAGAAGCCGATGACACCGGCGTAGCCGAGGCCGCTCGCGGCCTGCAGATACGACAAGGCCCCGCCGAAGCAGAAGCCCACCGAGTAGAGCGACTTCACCTGCCCGCCGTCGGCGGTGCGGAGGTACGCGGCGGCCGTCGCGATATCGGCCTGCAGCGTCTCCGGCTTGGTGAGGGGCACCTGCGACATGAAGTCGAAGGCCTCGCTGCGGTCCTCGGACGGCGCGGTACGCGCGAAGAAGTCGATCGCGACCGCGTCGACCCCGATCTCGGCGAAGCGGTCGGCCAGCTCCTTGTAGTAGGGGTGCAGGCCGCGTACGTCCGGGATCACGACCATGCCCGCCCCGGTGGGCCTGGCCGCGCGGGCCGCGTGGGCCATCACCCGGGTGCCGTCGCTCGAGGTGAGGTGGAAGTCGCGGGAGCCCGCCGAGCCGCCCGAGATCGGAGGAATCGGAGGAAAGGAATCGTCGTCGACGCACATGATGGAGGTCTCCTGTGGGTGAGTGTCGCTACATGTCCAGGCC
>DATFGS010000039.1:0-2900 GCA_035249225.1 Candidatus Methylomirabilota bacterium
ATCCCCCGCGGAGGTCTCACGTGGCGAACGAGCACGGTCGCCTGCCGAAAGCGGATCCCGAGCACCTCGATCCGGACCTGCGCCGCCGGCTCGACGTCTGGCGCGCCAAGGCCTACCGGGACGACAACCTGTTCCTGACCCTGGCGCGTAGACCGGCCGTGCTCGACCTGTTCCTCGCCTGGGTCAGCTTCATCTACGCGGGCGGCGCGAGCCTCGATCCCGCGGTGGTGGAGCTGTGTCGCATCCGCCTCGCCCAGCGTAACCAGTGCGTGCACTGAAGCCTCGCGCGCAGCGCATCGTTGGTGCGCAAGGGCTTGACCGAGGGGGAGGTGCAGGAGGCGCTGGGTGACCTCGACCGGGCCGATCTGCCCGCCCGCACGGTGGCCGCGCTGCGGCTCGCGGACTGCCTGAGCGGTGAGCGGCCGCGGGTGGACGACGCGCTCTTCGCGCTCCTGCGGCAGCACTTCGACGAGGGGCAGATCCTCGAGCTGGGCGCCGCCCTCACGGTCGCGTCCGGCTGGCAGCGCCTGATCGAGGCGTTCGGCATCCGGCCCGACGCGTGGGACGAGAGCACCCCGCTGCCCTGGAAGGGCTGAGCGGCTACTCGCCGATATCCTCCGCCCACAGGGCGGGATGGGCCTGGATGAACCGGGTCATCAGGTCCCGGCAGCGCGCGTCGTCGAGCACCTCGACCATGACGCCGCGGCCGCGCAGGAGATCCTCCTCCCCGAGGAAGGTCCGGTTCTCGCCGACGATCACCCGCGGGATGCCGTAGAGCAGGATGGCACCGCTGCACATCGCGCACGGCGAGAGCGTCGTGTAGATCGTGCACTCGCGGTAGACGCGGGCCGGCTGGCGGCCCGCGTTCTCGAGCGCGTCCATCTCCCCGTGGAGGATCGCGCTGCCCTTCTGCACGCGCCGGTTGTGGCCGCGGCCGAGGACGCGCCCCCGGTGCACCAGCACCGAGCCGATCGGGATGCCGCCCTCGGAGAAGCCCAGCTCGGCTTCCTCGATCGCGGCCCGCAGGAACTCGTCCATCTAGCGGCCGCTCCGGGCCGTCCGCGCCGCCCCGACCGGCGCGGGGCGGCGGCCGAGGGCCAGGTAGAGCCCGCCCGCCACCAGGATGCCGGCCAGCCAGCTCAGGTCCGCGCCGGCGAGCAGTCTGGTCGAGATGGGCCCCTGGAACGCGGGGACGAGGCCGTCCTGGACCAGCCAGCCCGCGACGAGGCCGCCGACGAACGCCACGATCGCGCCCCAGTTGACGTCGCCATACGCGCTCCGCTCCGGCTCCTGGTAGAGCGCGGCGACGTCGATCTGGCCCTTGCGGGCGACGAAGAAGTCAGCGAGTACGATGCCGGCCCAGGGGCTCATCCAGAGAAGCAGGCAGATCATCCAGTTGTCGAACGCCTTGGCGAACGAGGGCTGGAACAGGAAGTAGATCGTGACCAGGTAGCCGACCACGCCCGCGACCAGCGCCATCCCGGTGCGCGAGACCCGCAGCCCCATGCTGAGCGCGGCCAGCGCGGCCGAATAGACGTTCAGGATATTGGTGGCGATCGGCCCGTGCAGCACGAGCAGGAGCACCAGGACGCTCGTGATCCCGCCGAAGACCGCGCTGACCATCTTGGCGGGATCGGTGTCCATGGTGGTGCTCGCCACGGTGGCGCCGAGGATGGCGAGCCACACGGTGGGCACGAACATGCCCACGTAGCTGTGCCAGAACACCGACGACGAGGACACATGGCGGGGGACGAAGCGGGAGTAGTCCGAGGCCCAGGTGACCCAGGAGATGCCCCAGCCGACCCCGATCGCGGTCATGAGCAGGCTCAGCATCGCGAAGTGCTCGGCGGGCGGCAGCGAGCTGGTGAGCCCCCAGTTGACCACGCCGGGCCGGGTCCACGCGAGCACGCTCATCAGCGCCATGATGACCGCGGTGATCGGCACCGTGTACTTCTCGAAGGTGCGGATCGCGTAGAAGCCGTAGATGCCGATCAGCACCTGGACCACCATGACCACGCTCACCACCACGAAGTTGGTGAGCCAGGTATCCCCGATCCCGAACTGCCCGAGGATGGCCACCGCGATCCTCACCGGGAAGTAGGTGTTGACCCCGATCCAGCCGAGCGTCATGAGAAACATCAGCAGGCTCGGCAGGTAGGCGCCGCGCCGGCCGAACGCGGAGCGGCTCAGGACCATCTGGTTCACGCCGGTCTTGTGGCCCATCACCGTGAAGGCCGAGAAGATCGCGCACCCCACCAGGTTGCCGAGCACGACGACCGCGATGGTCTCCCACAGGCCGAGCTTCAGCACGATGCCGAGCGCGCCGAGGGCCCAGTTGATCGGGGCGATGTTGGCCCCGGCCCAGATCCACATCTGTTGCGGACCGGTGGAGTCCTTGTCGGCTTCGGGGATGGGTTCGATGCTGTGGACGTCTGCCCTGAGCTCGCCAGAGGCTTGGGTCGCCATGGGTCCCTCCGCGTGTGGGTGCGGTTGTCGATGCGGACCGCGCTGTCCGGGCCGCCGCGATAGTGCGCCGCAGCGGCTGGCCATGTCAACGGCCCCGGGCGAGGCCAGTCAGAACCTACCCGGTAACCTCGTCACGCTTCCCGGCGCGTCCAGGCCCTCGCGCCCCGGAACCTCGCGTCGTATCGATCGCGGAGCCGCGCCGGCCGTGCGCGCCTCCGAGGACACGCTCCTTGCTCCCTTGCGGTGCACCGGCAGGCAGACGGGTAGCGAGGAGACGGATGACGATGCGCATGGCGCGGGTGGCCAATGTGAACCGGATGGTGGGCGTGGCGGTGGCGATCATGATGTTGCTGGCCGCGTGCTCGAGCATGACCGGCCGGACGCTCGGCGAGAACATCGACGACGCGGGCATCACCGCGAAGGTCAAGGCGAAG
>DATFGS010000040.1:0-2037 GCA_035249225.1 Candidatus Methylomirabilota bacterium
GGGCGCGGTGGTGGCGCGCTACGCGGGCCCCGAGGCCCACCAGGAGGACTGGGATCTGGTGGGGCTCAACGAGGCCCTGCATCGCCAGTTCGACTTCCGGATGCCCGAGCTGAAGGTGGACGACATCGCATCCCACGACGCCCTGATGGAGCAGGTCACCGAGGCGGCGGAGGCCCACTACCGCCGGCGCGAGGGGGAGATGGGCGGCGAGATGTTCCATCGCCTCGAGCGCTGGATCATCCTCGGGCTCGAGTGGGAGGGCGGGGGCTTCCGCGG
This sequence comes from Candidatus Methylomirabilota bacterium, assembly GCA_035249225.1. GTDB lineage: Bacteria > Methylomirabilota > Methylomirabilia > Rokubacteriales > CSP1-6 > CAMLFJ01. The sequence continues at coordinate 277 of DATFGS010000040.1, forward strand.
GATCAACCAGCTCTGGCGCGAGCACCTCCTCAACATGGACCACCTGAAGGAGGGCATCGGCCTGCGCGGCTACGGCCAGCGCGACCCGCTGACCGAGTACAAGAAGGAAGCCTTCGACATGTTCCAGGAGATGATCGGCAGCCTGAAGGAGACGGCGGTCGAGCAGCTCTTCAAGGTGCGCATGACCCAGGAGGACGCGCCGACGACCCGCGTGGCCCACCGCGCGATGCCCGAGTGGCAGGAGTCGCGCGGCGGCGATCTCGACACCGCGCCCGGACGCCCGGCGGCCGCGCGGGCGGAGCCGCGGGCCGCGGACGGGCAGAAGGTCGGCCGCAACGATCCATGCCACTGCGGCTCCGGCAAGAAGTACAAGAAGTGCTGCCTGCTCAAGGGAGCCTGAGCACCCCGACCCGGCAGCCCACATCTAGTGCCGCAGCGCGTCCCCGCCCCCCGCTGGTGGGGTTTTTTCTTGGTTGATCCGCCGACCGCGTGTTATTAGTGATCTACGCCCTGCGGGCGCGCCCGACATGCGACTCGAATCGATCCTGATCCACGGCTTCAAATCGTTCGCGGAGAAGACCGACGTGAAGGTCTTCCCCGGCGTCACCTGCATCGTCGGCCCGAACGGCTGCGGCAAGTCCAACGTGGCCGACGCGATCCGCTGGGCTCTCGGCGAGCAGAGCCCCAAGACCCTGCGCGGGGCCAAGATGGAAGACGTCATCTTCCACGGCTCCGCCTCCCGCAAGATGGTCGGGATGGCCGAGGTCAACCTCGTCTTCAACAACGACGGGGGTCTCAGCGTGCCGTGGAGCGAGGTCGCGGTGGCCCGCCGCCTCTACCGCACCGGCGAGAGCGAGTACCTGCTCAACACCAACGTGTGCCGGCTGCGCGACATCCAGGACCTCTTCGCGGGCACCGGGGTGAACCCGAAGGCCTACGCCCTCATGGACCAGGAGCGGCTCAACCACGTGCTGACCGCCAAGCCGTGGGAGCGCCGCATGTTCATCGAGGAGGCCGCGGGCATCGCGCGCTACAAGCAGCAGCGCTCGGAGACCCAGGGCAAGCTCGACGCGACCCGGCTCAACCTGCAGCGGCTGCGCGACGTGATGGAGGAGGTGCGCCGGCAGCTCTCCTCGATCGAGCGCCAGGCGCGGAAGGCCCAGCAGTACAAGGCCCTGCAGGCCGAGCGCCAGGGCCTCGACCTGGCTCTCCTCGCGGCGGACTACGCGGCGCGGGCCGCCCAGCACGAGGCGGTCACGCGCGAGATGGAGTCGCTGCGCGAGACCGAGGAGCAGCACCGGGCCCGGATCGCCACCCTGACCGGCCGCCAGGCCCTGCAGGGCGCCGCCATCCAGGACACCGAGTACCGGCTGGGCGACCTGCGCCAGTCCGTGCAGAAGATCCAGGGCGAGGCCGAGCGGCTCCTGGAGCGGCGGGAGCAGATGGGGCTGCAGATCCAGGATCTCGTCACGGAGGAGCGGCGCCTCGAGGAGGAGATCCGCGGGCTCGCCGAGCGGCGCGTCGCCCTCGCCGCCGAGCGCGGGGACAAGGATCGCGGCCTCGAGGAGGCCCGCCGGCGGCACGCGGAGCAGGACGACGAGGTGCGTCGGGTGGAGACGCAGATCGAGGCCTGCCGCGGCGCGCTCAGCGAGCGCCGCGAGCGCTTCGAGGCCCTCCGGCGCGAGCAGATCCGGGTGGCGGGCGCCCGCGCCGAGCTGACCCGCACGGGCGGCGAGCTCCGCGAGCGCCGCGCTCAGGTCG
>DATFGS010000041.1:0-3895 GCA_035249225.1 Candidatus Methylomirabilota bacterium
AGCTCGCCCTCACCCAGGCCCAGTCGACCGTGGCCCAGGCCCTGTCGGACTACCGGATCGCCATCGCCAACCTGGAGCCGTCCCTCGGCCGCCGGTAAATAGCCCGCGCCTCCGGCGCGTCTGATCAGCATGAAACGCCGCTTGCTCTGGATCGTCGGGATCGTGGTCGCCGCGGGAGTGATCTCCGGTGGGTACCTCTATACCCAGGGTATTGGGGCCCGCCCCGGCTTCCGCACCGCCACGGTCTCACGCGGTCCGCTCACCTCCGCGGTCTCGGCCACCGGCACGCTCAACGCGGTCATCACGGTGCTGGTCGGCTCCCAGATCTCCGGACAGGTCAAGGAGCTCTTCGCGGACTTCAACTCGATGGTCAAGAAGGACCAGGTCATCGCCCGCATCGACCCCGAGATCTACGAGGCGAAGGTGAGCCAGGCGAAGGCCCTGGTGGACGCGGCCCAGGCCTCGGTCCTGAACCAGCAGGCGGTGGTGGAGAAGACGCGCGCGGACCTCGAGAACGCGCGCGCTGCGTTCGCGGCCGCGCGGGCCCAGACCGCCAAGTCCCAGGTCACGGTCGTCGACTCCAGGCGCACGCTCGGCCGCAACAAGGACCTGCGCCAGCGCGGCCTCATCGCCCAGGCCGACGAGGACACCGCCCAGGCCGCGTACGACTCCGCAGTGGCCCAGGTGGAGGCCTCGAAGGCCCAGGAGGACGCCCAGGTCTCGGCGGTGCGCTCGGCGGAAGCCCAGCTGCGGGTCTCGGAGGCGATGCTGAAGAACGCGGCGGCCCAGGTCGTGCAGAACCAGGCGGCCCTGCGCCAGGCGCAGGTGGACCTCGAGCGCACCTACATCCGCGCTCCGGTGGACGGCACCGTGGTGGGCCGCAGCGTGGACGTGGGGCAGACCGTCGCGGCGAGCCTCCAGGCGCCGACCCTGTTCACGATCGCCCAGGACCTGCGCCAGATGCAGGTGGACACCAACGTGGACGAGGCCGACGTGGGCCGGGTCAAGGTGGGTCAGACCGCCACCTTCACGGTGGACTCCTTCCCGGGCCGGACCTTCACCGGTGAGGTCGTCCAGATCCGGAAAGCCCCTCTGGTGGTGCAGAACGTCGTCACCTACGACGTGGTGGTGAGCGCCAAGAATCCCGAGCAGCGGCTCCTGCCCGGCATGACCGCCAACGTGCGGATCGTCATCGACCAGAAGGAGAGCGTGCTTCAGGTCCCCAACGCGGCGCTCCGCTTCCGGCCGCCCGGCATGGAAACCCCGGAGCGCGAGCGGGCCGTGCGTCCGGGGCCGGGGGGCGGCGGCCGCGCGGGTGGAGCGCCCGCGGGACGCGTGTGGGTGCTCGGGCCGGACGGCAAGCCGGCCGCGGTCCCGCTGCAGCTCGGCATCGGCGACGGCACGTACACGGAAGTGGCCAAGGGAGAGCTCAGGGAAGGCCAGCAGGTGATTGTCGGCGTGATGGTCCCGGGCGACCGCCCGTCGCAACCGCAGCAGGGCGCCCCGCGGCTCCGGCTCTGAGATGCCCGAGACCCTCATCGCGACCGAGGAGCTCGTGAAGGACTACCACCTCGGCACGCGACGGATACACGCGCTCCGGAGCGTCTCGGTCTCCATCCAGCCCGGTGAGTTCGTGGCGGTGATGGGACCGTCGGGCTCCGGCAAGTCCACCTTCATGAACCTGCTCGGCTGCCTCGACACCCCGACCTCCGGCCAGTACCGCCTGGACGGTCTCGACGTCTCCCGCATGGGGCGTGACCGGCTCGCGCGGGTGCGCAACGAGAAGATCGGCTTCGTGTTCCAGACCTTCAATCTGCTGCCGCGCACCTCCGCGCTCGAGAACGTCGAGCTGCCCCTGCTCTACAGCGCGATCCAGGCGCGCGACCGGCAGGCCCGCGCCCGCGCCAAGATCGCCGCGGTGGGCCTCTCGGAGCGCGAGCATCACCACCCGGCCCAGCTGTCGGGCGGGCAGCAGCAGCGGGTGGCCATCGCGCGCGCGCTCATCAACGATCCGGTCCTGATCCTGGCCGATGAGCCCACCGGCGCGCTCGACTCGCACACCAGCGTGGAGATCATGGCCCTCTTCCAGGACCTCAACCGGGAGGGCATCACGGTGGTGGTGGTGACCCACGAGGCCGACATCGCGCGGTACGCCGGGCGGGTCCTGGGCTTCCGCGACGGGCGCCTGATCCGGGACGAGCCGGTCCGCGACCGCCTGGTGGCGCGCGAGCAGCTCGCCACCCTGCCCCAAGGGGAGGAGCAGGAAGAAGAAGATCTGGAGCCGGAGGCCGCCTCGCCGTGAACGTGCTCGCCAGCGCGCGCATCGCGGTGCGGGCCCTCCGCGTCAACAAGCTGCGGAGCGCGCTCACCATGCTGGGCATCGTCATCGGGGTGGGCGCGGTGATCACCATGGTGGCGGTGGGCGCCGGCGCGCAGGCCCGGGTCGCCGAGCAGATCCAGAGCCTCGGCTCGAACCTCATCATCATCTGGCCTGGCACCGTCAACCTGGGCGGCGTGCGGCTGGGGGCCGGCGCGCAGGCCACCCTATCGGAGGACGACTCCCTGGCCATCGAGCGCGACATCGCGCTCGTGGAGGTGGTCGCCCCGTCGGTTCGCGGCAACGCCCAGGTCGTGTACTCCAATCTCAACTGGTCCACCACCATCCTGGGCGTGACCCCCGAGTACCTCCCGGCCCGCGACTGGGAGATGAGCGCGGGCCGCGCGCTGACGCGCGAGGAGGTGGACGGCGCGTTCAAGGTCGCGATGGTCGGGCAGACGGTCGCCCAGAACCTGTTCGGCGAGGAGGACCCGCTCGGCCAGGTGATCCGCATCAAGAAGGTGCCCTTCACCATCATCGGCGTGATGGATCGCAAGGGGCAGACCACGTGGGGCCAGGACCAGGACGATCAGATCCTGATCCCGCTTTCCACCGCCAAGACCAAGGTGGTGGGCGGCAACCAGGCCAAGGGCCGCGCGGTCGGCACCATCAGCATCAAGATCCGGGACGCGGGCCTGATGAAGGAGGCGGAGACCGAGATCCGGGAGCTGCTGCGGCAGCGCCACCGCCTCCAGCCGCACCAGGAGGACGACTTCAACCTGCGCAACCTCGCCGAGGTGCTCCAGTCCCAAGAGGCGGCCTCCCGGGTCCTCACGGTCCTCCTGGCCGCCATCGCGTCGGTCTCGCTCCTGGTGGGCGGTATCGGTATCATGAACATCATGCTGGTCTCGGTGACCGAGCGGACGAGGGAGATCGGCCTCCGCATGGCGGTGGGCGCGCGGGGCAAGGACATCCTCACCCAGTTCCTGGTGGAGGCGGTGACCCTGTCCCTGATCGGCGGGGTCATCGGGGTGGGGGCGGGCCTGCTCGGCTCCTACGCGATCGCCTACTTCGCGGAGTGGCGCACCCTGCTGCAGTTCGACGCGATCCTGCTCGCCTTCGGCTTCTCGGCCGCGGTCGGCATCTTCTTCGGGTTCTATCCGGCCCGCAAGGCGGCCGGCCTCAACCCGATCGACGCGCTCCGGTACGAATGAGCCGCCGCGCCCTGCTCGCGGCGACCGGGAGCCTGCTCCTCCTCGCGCTCGCTCCGGCCGCCCGGTCGCAGACCTTCACGCCCCAATCCGCGTCGCGCCTGGCGGTGAGCTTCACCACCGAGCGCGTGGGCAGCGGGCGCGTCCTCGTCTACGGCGAGGTGCGCAACGGCACCAACCAGTCCTGCGAACGCGTGGTCGTGAGCGTGGAGGGGCTCGACGAGAACGGGCGGACGGTCAGCCGCGGCCGCGCGTACGTCTTCGGCGTGGTGCCATCGCGCGGCTCCTCGACCTTCGAGGTCCGCATGTCGTCGCCGGGCTCCGAGCGCCGCTTCCGCGTGGAGATCGAGTCCTTCCAGTTCGTCTC
>DATFGS010000042.1:0-10128 GCA_035249225.1 Candidatus Methylomirabilota bacterium
GCGGCTCCGGCTTCGGCCGCGGCGCCGGTCCCTCGATCTGGGCGGGCGCCGGCCTCGCCACGACGGGAGGAGTGGCCGGTGGCGACGCCTTCGCGGGCGGCTCCACGGGAGCCGGGCGGCGCGCGCCCTGCTCCGGGAGCACCTCCACAGACCGGGCGAGTCGCCGGCCCTCGTACAGGTCGTAGGCGACCTTGATCTGCCCACCCGGGCGGACGTCGTTGACCCAGCCGTCGGTGGTGCCGACCGTGACGCGGGTGTCCTTGGTGACCACCACCGGCACCATGCCGCTGCCCGGGACGTCCGGGCTCACCAGGATCGCGCCGGGCTCGATCTTGGCCACCCGGCCGATGATCTCGCCGTCGGGCGGGCGCGAGAGGTCCACGGGATACTCGGTGGGCTGCGCGAGGCGGAGCACCAGCATCACCGCGCCTGCCAGGAGCACAAGGCTTCCGACCGCGGCACCGGCTACGACGAGGCGAGTAACGGCGGGCTTCACATCCTCACGTGCTGATGGCCCCTGATACAATGCCCGCGGCAGGCTGTCAAGCGCGCGTTCCCCATCACTCGGGAGGCCTCCCATGTACGATTACGTGATCGTGGGTGCCGGCTCCGCCGGATGCGTCCTCGCGAACCGTCTCTCCGCGGATGCCGCCGCGCGGGTCCTGTTGCTCGAGGCGGGCGGGCCGGACGCCTCGCCCTTCATCCACACGCCCGCGATGATGGGGTTCCTGCCGGACGGGCCCCACGACTGGCGGTACCGCACGGTGCCGCAGCCCCACTGCAACCTGCGGCGCTTCGCGTGGCCGCGCGGCCGCACCCTCGGCGGCTCCAGCTCGATCAACTACATGATCTACATCCGGGGCCACGCCGCCGACTACGACCACTGGGCCCGGCTCGGCAACAAGGGCTGGAGCTACGAGGACGTGCTGCCGCTCTTCCGGAAGTCCGAGCACAACGAGCGGCTCGAGGACCGCTTTCACGGCCGCGGCGGCCCGCTCAACGTGGCCGATCACCGGTTCCGCCATCCCCTCTCGGAGATGTTCGTGGCGGCGGCCCAGGAGACCGGCGTGCCCGCCAACGCCGACTTCAATGGCGCGGTCCAGGACGGGTGCGGCTTCTACCAGCTCACCCAGAAGGACGGGCGGCGCTGGAGCACGGCCAGCGCCTTCCTGCGTCCGGTCCGGGAGCGCCCGAACCTCACCGTCGTCACCAGCGCGCTGGCCTGCCGCATCCGCGTGGAGGGGCGGCGCGCGGTCGGCGTCGAGTACGTCTGCCGCGGGCAGTCGGCCCTGGCGGAGGCGGCGCGCGAGGTGATCCTCTGCGGCGGGAGCGTCAACTCCCCGCAGCTCCTCTTGCTGTCCGGGATCGGACCCGCGGAGCATCTCCGCGCGGTCGGCGTTCCCGTCGTCGCGGACCTGCCCGGCGTCGGCCAGAACCTGCAGGATCATCTCGGGACGTTCCTCCGCAACGAGATCACGGTGCCCTTCTCGCTCTACGGTGCCACCCCCGAGCAGCTCGCGGCGGTGCAGGCCGAGTACGAGGCCACCGGCCAGGGGCTCTTCTCCTCGAACATCGCGGAGGCGGGCGCCTTTCTCGGCACGCCCGGCTCGAGCGGCCCGCCCGACCTGCAGGGCTTCTTCCTGCCGTACTGCCTCACCGAGGCGCCCCTCGAGGCCTTCCAGCCCTACTGCCACGGCATCACGTTCGCGTTCTACGTCAACCGGCCGGCCAGCCGCGGGCAGATCACGCTCGCCTCCGACGATCCGCTCGACCAGCCGCTGATCGATCCGGGCTATCTGAGCGCGCCGTCCGACCTGCCGCGGTTCGTCGCGGGCATCCGCATGCTGCGGGAGATCTTCCGCGCCCGGCCGCTCGGCGACCTGCTCGGGCGGGAGCTGGGCCCGGGCGACGCGGCGCAGACCGACGCCGAGATCGGCGCGTACGTGCGCGATCGGGCCTCGGGCACGATCTTCCACCCGGTGGGCACCTGCAAGATGGGCACCGACGAGATGGCGGTGGTGGATCCCGCGCTCCGGGTGCGCGGCCTCGACGGGCTGCGCGTGGCCGACGCCTCCATCATGCCCACGCTCATCGGCGGCAACACCAATGCGCCGACCATCATGATCGCGGAGAAGGCCGCCACGATGATGCTGGGCGGCTGACCGGGCGCGATGCAGCGGGTGACGACGGTGTCCGCGGGGCAGTCCCCGCGCCGGCTCGACGTGTTCGTGAGCACCCAGACCGCGCACCTATCGCGGGCGGTCGTCCAGCGGTGGATCGACGGCGGGCTGATCACCGTCAACGGCCGGCAGACCAAGGCGGCCCGCCTGATCCGCCCGGGCGACGTGATCACCTGTCACGTGCCGGTGCGCGAGCCGCCGCCGGTCGAGCCCGAGCCGCTCGCGCTTCGCGTGCTCCACGAGGACGCGGCCATCCTGGTGGTGGACAAGCCGGCCGGCCTCGTGATGCATCCCGGCCCCGGCCACTGGACGGGGACCCTGCTCAACGCGCTCGTGCATCACGTCGGCGTCGAGGCGGGCGAGCCCGACGATGGACGGCGCGCGCGGCCCGGGCTGGTGCATCGCCTCGACAAGGGCACGAGCGGGGTGCTCGTCATCGCGAAGACCGACGCGGCCCACCGCGATCTCTCGCGCCAGTTCCGCGCCCACTCGGTGCGCCGCGTGTACCTGGCCCTGGTGGCGGGCGCGGTCCGGCGGGGCGGCCTGATCGAGCGGGCACTCGGACGCGACACGCGCGATCGGCGCCGGATTTCGACGCGCGCGCCGGCCGCGCGGCGGGCGGTGACGGAGTATCGCGTGGCCGAGCGCCTCGGGCCCGACGCGACCCTGGTCGAGGCGCGCCCGCGCACCGGGCGCATGCACCAGATCCGCGTGCACCTGGCCTCGATCGGCCACGCGCTCCTGGGCGACGCGAGCTACGGGGCGGCCGATCCCGAGCTGAGTCGTCCGATGCTCCACGCGGCGGTGCTCGGCTTCGCGCACCCGGCGACCGGTGCGTACGCCGAGTTCCGGGCGCCGCTGCCCGCCGACATGGAGGACGCGGTGGCCCGCCGTCGCGCGGCCGCCCAGTCGCCCGATGCGACTAGAGAGCGACCGACAGGCCCGCGTCCACGGTCAGGACCTGGCCCGTGATGTAGGACGCGGCGTCGGAGGCGAGGAAGATGGCGGCCCCGACCAGCTCGTCGGGCCGGCCGAAGCGCTGCAGCGGGATGCGCCGCGCCAGCTCGACGACGCGCGGCTGGGAGAAGAAGGGGGTGTTCCCGTCGGTCGGGAAGAACCCGGGCGCGATCGCGTTGGCCGCGATGCCCTTCGGGCCCAGCTCGACCGCCAGCGCGCGCATCAGGGCCTCGAGCCCGCCCTTCGACGCGGTGTAGGCCGGGTCGCCCTGAAACGACCGCGGCCCCACCATCGAGGACACGAAGACGAGCCGCCCCCGGCCGCGCGCCGCCATGTGCCGCGCGGCCACGCGGGAGAGCTCGTACTGCGCCACCAGATTGGTCTCGATCAGGCGCCGAAAGTCCTCGGCCGCGATGTCCTCCAGGGCGCGGCGGTCGCGCACCGCCGCGTTGTTGACGAGGCAGTCGAGGTGGCCGTGCCGCGCCACGATCGCGGCCATCGCGGCCGCCCCCGTGCCCAGGTCGGTGATGTCGAAGGGGGCGGGGAAGGCGTTCGGAATGCGGCGCGCGACCTCGGCCGCGCGCGCCGGGTCGCGACCGTTGACCCCGACCGCGGCGCCGGCCGCCGCCATGCCCCGCGCGATCTCGAGGCCGAGCCCCCGCGTGGCGCCGGTGACCAGCACGACGCGCCCGGACAGCGAGAACCGCTCGATCCCCGGCGTCTTGTTCATGCCCGAGCCGGATCATAGAATGCCCCGTCCGACAGTGAAAGAGAGAGGAGGGCTCCCCGTGGCCACCACCGTGCGCAAGGACTTCCCGGTCTTCGACTGCGACAGCCACATCGTCGAGCCGCCCGCGATATGGGACGAGTACGTCCCGGCCCGGAGCCGGGCCTGGGTGAAGACGCAGTTCTGCTTCCACACCGACAGCGATCTGCTCTTCATCAATGGGCGCGTGGTTCCGGCCGCGCGCGAGCGCTCGAATGCCGCCGAGGTCGGCTGGGCGCGCTGGGACAAGAAGGAGGTGGGCAGGCTCACGCCGGGGACCGCGGCGTGGCAGAGGAAGTTCGGGCGCCTGCTCGGCTGCCGCGACCCGCACGCGCGCCTCAAGGACATGGACGCGCTCGGCACCGACCAGGTCATGCTGTTCCCCACGTGGTTCGTGCGCCTGGCGCTGGTGCGGAGCGCCGAGGCGGCGACGGTGCTGGCCCAGGCCTACAACAACTGGGTGCTCGACTACTGCGCGGCCGACCGGCGGCGGCTGTTTCCCTGTGCGGTCCTGCCCCTGCAGAGCGTCGAGGCGTCGATCGCGGAGCTCGGGCGGGTCGCCAAGCTCGGCTTCAAGGCGGCAGCGGTGCGACCCTGCTTCTGGAACGGGCGCTATCCCACCCTGGCCGAGTTCGACCCGCTGTGGCGCGAGTTCGAGGCCACCGGGGTGGTGCTGGCCATGCACACCTTCCCGTCGCGCGAGGCGCTGACCCCCGAATGGGGCGAGCGCATGGCCCGGGCGCGCGGCCACTCGGGCCAGGGTTTGCTGTTCACCGACGAGTCGGTCGTCTATTCGCCCGGGCAGTTCGTCTCGAACATCACCGCGGCCATGGATCCGGCCATCGACGCGTCCGAGACGCTCGGGTTCCTGCTGGAGGCGATGACCTGGGTGACGGTGGTGGTGCAGACCGGCTGGCTCGAGAAGTTCCCGAGGCTGAAGGCGGCGGTGCTGGAGTCCAATGCCTCGTGGCTCCCGCTGATCCTGGCGCGCTGCTCGAACTTCTCGAACCTGTTCGCCTTCCAGCGTGACAACCGGCTCATCCGCGATCCGGTCGACGTGTTCAACGAGCGCTGCTTCATCGGCTTCGAGTCGGACGAGACGCTGGTCTACCGCCTGTGGGACGTGTTCCAGGACGTCGCGATCTGGTCGTCGGACTATCCGCACCACGACGCGGAGGACGCGTGGGACGGCCTGCACCACATGGCCGAGTTCAACGTGCCGGCCACCGCCCGGAGGAAGCTGATGGGGGAGAACGCGCGCACCCTCTACGGGATCGAGCCGTTGATGGCGGTGGAGGAGCGGATCGAGGAGTACGCGCCCGCGATCCTGCCCTGGTAGGCGGTCTATCCCCGGGCCCGGACGCTGAAGAGACGGAGCGCCTCCGCCTTGCCGCGCAGCTCGCGCTCTCCCATGTCCTCGATCTCGAGATCCTCGGGCACCCGGCACCGGCTCAGCAGCGCCTCGGACACCAGCACGCGGCGCTCCAGCGGACGGCACTGCGCCTCGACGCGGGCCGCGGTGTTGACCGTGTCGCCGCTGTGGACGATGTCCTTCTTGATGTCGCCGATCTCCGCGGTCACCACGGTTCCGCCGTGGAGGCCGGCCTTGAACTCGGGCACGACTCCGTAACGCGCGAGGTAGCGCGCCTTCTGCTCGTGGATGCGCTCCGTCACGAGGAAGATGCAGCGGAGGCAGTTGCCCTGGTGGAGCCCTCGCTCGACCGTCCAGGTCACCACCGCCTCGTCCCCGACGTACTGATAGATCTGGCCGCGGGTGTTCAGGACCGGCTCCGCGATGTCGTGGAAGAAGTCGTTCTTGAAGTCGTTGAAGCGAAAGGGGCCCAGCGCCGCCGCGATGGCGGTCGAGTCGTTCAGGTCGAGGAACATGAAGATGCGCTCCTCCGCGACGGGTCGGTGATACCGGCCCAGCAGGAGGTTCACCAGCGTGCCCGGGCCGAGCATCCGATTGAGCTGGCGGACGAAATTGATGAGAAAGCTCGCGAGGGTGAGGATGGCCAGCGCGGTCAGGAACCGGCCGCCCAGGACGAAATCCCGATATTGCTCGGAGGTGTAGTACGCGAGCGGGCCCCCGTGCTCGGAGAGCCCCAGCAGGCTCATCGTCACCGCGTGGATGACGGCCGCGCACAGGGTGACGTAGAAGAAGGTGCGGACGAGCAGGAGACCGCCGACGGTGAGAGCGCGCACGTGGCGCGGGATCAGGCGCAGCTCGAACCACGCGCTGGCCAGTCCGATCACCGCCCCGGTCGCGGTGGCGGTGAGCTCCCGGGCGAGGTGGGTAGGCACCCGCCGGACGATCCAGTGCACGAGCACGGCCGCCCCGATCCAGCCGCACGTGATCCAGAGGGCGGTCCGGGCGGTGTGAAGCGTGCGGGGCGAGAGCACGGCTCAGATCTCGATCTCGATCCAGGCGCGGCGCGCGGCCCGACCGGTGAGCCGGGCGAACAGGTCGCCGAGCCACATCTGCACGCCGTACTTCGCGCGCAGCGCGGCGTGGGCCCGGTCGATCACGCCGGAATCGGTGACGAGGCGCGCGGCCGCCGCGGACCACGCCCCGCGCACGTGGCCGCGCACGTCGGAGGGGGCGACCCGCGCGCGCGGGGAGTGACGCAGGCGCTTGACCTTGCCCGAGTCGCCGGCGGTGAACACGTAGAGCTTGCCCTCCACCGCGGCGAACCAGACCGGGGTCCTGACCTCGGCGCCGGAGCGGCGGAACGTCGCGAGGGCGATGTAGCGATGCCGGTCGAGCGTCGCGACATCCGTCACGGGGGCCCTCCCGGCCGGCCGATCAGGCGAGCCCGATCGCGCGCGCGACCGTCTCGAGGTGGAGCGCCGGGTCGCCCGCGTCCAGGCCGGCCGCGAGGATGCGCTTGTGGAAGAGATGCAGCGGGTGCTCCTCGCTGTAGCCGATGGCGCCCATGATCTGATGGCCGCGGCGGGCCACGCGGAGGGCCGCCTCGGCGCAGTAGGCCTTGGCGGTGGCGACGGCGGCCGCCGCGTCGGGCCGGCCCGACTCGAGCGTCCACGCGGCTTGCCACGTGAGCCACCGCGCGCTCTCGACGTCGCGGAAGAGATCGGCGCACGCGTGCTGGATCGCCTGGTAGCCGCCGATGGCCCGGCCACCCTGCACGCGCACGCGGGCGTGCTCCACGCACAGCTCGAGCACGCGCTGCGCGGCGCCGGCCATCTCCGCGCATCGAGCGAGGGCGCCGACGCGGAGCGCGGGGGCTAGCAGCGTGAAGCCGCCTCCCGGCGCGCCGAGCAGATCGTCCGGGCCGATCTCCACGTCGGCCAGCTCGAGCTCGAAGAGCTTGTCGCCGGTAATGCTGTCGAGCGGGCGCGCGGTGATGCCCGGGCGGTCCATCGGGAGCAGGACCGCGGTCGGTCCGGCGGCGGCGCGCCCGAGCACGATCACGTCGGTCGCCACGTGCGCGTCCGGGACGAAGAGCTTGCGTCCGGCGAGGCGGCCGGGGGCGGCGACGGGCAGGGCCGGCGCGTCGGGGTCGAGCCGCCCCGACTCCTCGAGCGCCGCGAGCACGCAGATCCGCTCGCCCAGCGCCAGCGCGGGCAGCAGCGCCCGAGCGCGCCGCCCGCCGGCTTCGGTCAGCGCGCGGGTGGCGACGACCGCGCTCGCGATGAACGGGCTCGGCACGCACGCGCGCCCCATCTCCTCGACGAGCGCCAGCGCGTCGCCGACGGACCCGCCGCTGCCGCCCAGCTCCGTCGGGACCAGGAGGCCGGGCCAGCCGAGCGTCGCGATCTCCTTCCAGAGATCGGCCGCGAAGCCTCGCGGGTCGAGGGCCAGCTCCTGCACGCGCTCGGGTGGGCAGCGCTGCTGGAGCAGCGCGCGCGCCGACTGCTGGAGGAGCTGCTGCGACGGCGAGAACGAAAGATCCATCAGGCGCGGGCCCGGGGCTCGGCGGGGAGACCGAGCGCGCGCACCGCGATGGTGGTGCGCTGGATCTCGGAGGTGCCGCCGGCCAGCGTGTGGCCCCAGCTCGTCTGGTACTGGTGCTCGATCTCGCCGCGGAGCCGGGCCCAGCGGGAGCCGGCGCGGAGCACGCCGTAGGGGCCGAGCAGCTCCATGCCCAGCGAGAGCACGCGCTGGCCCAGCTCGTCGGCCATGACCTTCGCGGCGGAGACCTCGCCGGTGGCGGGCAGCCCGCGCTCGATGAGCCACGCGGCGCGGAGGAAGAGCGCGCGGAGCGCCGCGATCTCGGTGGCGGCGTGGGCGAGGCGGCGGCGCGCCACCGCGTCGCCGGGCATGGCGCCGTTCACGTACTCGACGAGCAGGCCCAGGACGCGGCGAAGGAACGGCGCCTTGTAGAAGCGCCCCCAGAAGCGGTCGGTGTCGAGGCCCTTCAGGAGCTGGCCGAAGCCCTCGCCCGGCTTGCCCAGCACCCAGTCGCGCGGCACGCGCACCCCGTCCATGAAGATCTCGTAGTGGTAGACGAAGCCGGTGAGGCTTCGGATCGGCCGCACGTCCATGCCGGGGAGCCGGTTGTCGACGACCAGCATGCTGAGACCACGGTTCCGCGTCGAGGCGGGATCCGTGCGCGCCAGGACCGTCCCGTAGGTCGCGATGCCGGCGTGGCTCGACCAGATCTTGCGGCCGTCGAGCACCCAGTGCTCGCCCTCGAGACGGGCCCGGGTCTTGAGCGCGAGCAGGTCCGAGCCGGCGTCGGGCTCGCTGTAGCCCTGCCAGAAGGTGGCCTCGCCGCGCGCCACCAGCGGCAGGATCTCCCGCTGCAGGGTCTCGGAGCCGTTGCGGATGATGGAGTCCGAGACCTGCAGGCAGCCGGAGAGCGGGCCGAAGGGCGCGCCCGCGGCGGCCAGCTCCTCGAGCAGGATCAGCAGATAGGCCATCGGCCGCGCCTGGCCTCCGTGCTCGCGCGGCCAGCCCATGCTGAGCCAGCCGCGCTCGCCCAGCGCGCGGGAGAAGGCGCGCGAGTGCGCTCCGGAGCCGTAGCCCGCGTCGGTGCCGTCCTCGGGAAACGTCTCCGGGGGATGGGCGTGGAGGAACGCCCGCACCTCGTCCGCGAAGGCTTGCTCGGTGTCGGAGAGCCCGAAGTCCATGCCGGACCGTGCCCAGGCAGGCGAGGCTAGCGCCGCCGCGCCAGCTCCGAGAAGGGGCCCGAGATCCGCACGATCTGGTTGAGCTGGAATACGCCCGTGCGGATGACCGAGACGAGCAGGTCGCCGGCGAGGCCGACGGCGCGGGTCTCGGCGGTGTCGGGCACGAAGACCAGCCCCCGCGGCGCGTCGCCGTCAGTGAAGCGCGCGAGGCTCAGCCGGTTGCCGTCGGCGCTGACGCCGAAGATCTCGTTGGCCTGGCGATCGGTCACGAAGACGGAGCCGGCCGGGCCCGGGCTCAGGCCCTGCGGGACCGGGCCCTCCAGCATGAGCCGCCGCTCCCCGCCCGGAGCCACGCGCCAGAGCTCGCCGGGGCCGGCCTGCCACGGCGCCTCCGCGCGGCCGTCGGCGCCGACCCACAGGTGGTCGGCGTCGTCCACCGCGAGCGTGCGCGGCCGGATGACACGCAGGTAGCTCGGGTCCAGTACCCGCCCGGTGGAATCGAGGCGGACCACCACCCCCCGCTCGCGGTCGGCCACGTAGACGTTGCCGGCGGAGTCCACGCCGACGCCCTCGGGCTGGACCAGGAGTGGCGGCGCGCCGGGATCCGGGGTGCCCCCGGCGAAGAAGGCGATCCGGCCGTCGATCAGGCGGTACAGCACGCCCACGCGGCGGTCGCGGTCGAACGTGGTGACGAACAGCTCGCGGCCGCCCCGGCCGCCGCTCACCTGGGCATTGTTCAGCGGCGGGCCGTGAAAGAAGCGCGCCTCGGTGGAGGTGGTGAGCTGCGCGCCACCCGGCTTGATCCGATAGATGGACGTGAGGTAGTCGAACTCGCCGCCGCTGTACCGCCGGCCGCTGCGCGCCAGATAGAGCGCCCCGGTGTGGTCCACCGCCAGCGTGGGCGTCGTGGGGATCCCGCGGCCGCGAAACTCGGTGGAGCCTCCGAAGCCCTCCCCGGTGACGTACATCCGGGCGGTGAAGCCGGGGGGCAGGAGGATCTCGGCCTGCGCGGCCAGGGGGAGGAGCACGAGCGCCGCGAGGGGCAGCGCCGCTCCGAGATATCGTCGTGCCCGCGTCACGGTCATCGAGCCCGCATGATAGCGTCTCGCGAGCGTCCGCTTCAACCGTTTC
>DATFGS010000043.1:0-15142 GCA_035249225.1 Candidatus Methylomirabilota bacterium
GCGATCCGGCTGCACCAGCCGCTCGGCCGGCAGGCCGCGCGCGAGCGGGCGATCGAGATGCTGCGGCGGGTCGGGGTGTCCTCGCCCGGGGAGCGGATCGACCAGCTCTCGAATCAGCTGAGCGGCGGGCTGCGCCAGCGCGCCATGATCGCGATGGCGCTGTCGTGCGAGCCGACCCTGCTGATCGCGGACGAGCCCACGACCGCTCTCGACGTGACCACCCAGACCCAGATCCTCGATCTGCTGCGGCGGCTGCAGCAGGAGGACGGGATGGCGATCATGCTGATCACCCACGACCTGGGGGTGGTCGCGGAGATGGCCACCGACGTGGCGGTGATGTACCTGGGGCGGGTGGTGGAGCAGGCGCCGGTGGATGCGATCTTCCACGATCCACGGCACCCGTACACCCGCGCGCTGCTGCGCTCGATCCCGCGCATCCGGTCGCGGACGCGAGAGCGCCTGACCCCGATCGCGGGCGCGGTGCCGCACCCGTACGACCGGCCGACCGGCTGCCCCTTCCATCCGCGCTGCCCGGACTTCATGCCCGGCCGCTGCGATCGGGAGACGCCGGCCCTGCGGCCGGTGGGCGACCACCACGCGGTGAGCTGCTTCCTCTACGAATGACCGCGAGCCGCCAGCCGCTGCTGCGGGTGTCCGGGCTGCAGAAGCTCTTTCCGATCCGGAAGGGCTTCCTGAAGCGGACGGTGGGCCACGTCCGCGCGGTGGACGGCGTGGACTTCCACATCGACGAGGGGGAGACCCTGGGCCTCGTCGGCGAGAGCGGCTGCGGGAAGACCACGACCGCGCGTTGCATCCTGCGCGCGATCGAGCCGACCGCGGGCCAGGTCTTCATGCGCGTGGCCGCGGGCTCGGTGGTCGAGATGGGCCAGCTCCCGCCCGCGGAGCTGCGGGCGCTGCGGCGCGAGATGCAGATGATCTTCCAGGACCCGTTCACCTCGCTCAATCCCCGCATGACCCTGCTCGACCTCGTCGGCGAGCCGCTGCTCGTCCACGGCCTCCGCAGCCGGCGCGAGCGGGAGGAGCGGGTGGCGGACCTGCTGCGCCGGGTGGGGCTGCGGCCGGAGTACATGCGGCGGTTCCCGCACGCCTTCAGCGGCGGGGAGCGGCAGCGCATCGGGATCGCGCGGGCCCTGGCCCTGCACCCGCGCCTGGTAGTCGCCGACGAGCCGGTCTCGGCGCTGGACGTCTCGGTGCAGGCCCAGATCCTCAACCTGCTGCTCGACCTGCAGTCGGAGCTTCAGCTGACCTATCTCTTCGTGGCGCACGACCTGAGCGTGGTGCGGCACATCAGCAGCCGGGTGGCGGTGATGTACGTGGGCCGGATGGTCGAGCTGGCCTCGACCGAGGAGCTGTTCAGCCGGCCGAAGCACCCGTACACCGCCGCGCTCCTGTCCGCGGTGCCGGAGCCGGACCCCCGTGTGCGCTCCCAGCGCGTGGTCCTGCAGGGCGAGGTCGCGAATCCGGCGGCGCCGCCGGGCGGCTGCTACTTCCATCCCCGCTGCCCGCACGCGATCGACGTGTGCCGGAGCGAGGCGCCGGCATGGCAGGAGCTCTCCCCCGGCCACTTCGTCGGCTGCCACCGCGCCCAGGAGCTGGAGCTCGCCGGGGTGGAGTGAGGGGAAGGCGCGGCTACGTCCCGGGCGCGGTCATTGCCGGGGGTCCTTGCCGGTGAAGCCGGGCACATGGAGCTGGGCGCACGCGATCGAGCAGTAGCCCCGCGCCTTGGCGGTGGCCGGGTCGCCGCTGCGGATGGAGTAGGGGAGGAACTTGGCCAGCCCACACCCGTGGCAGACCGGGCGCGCTTCGTCCTTGGGGAGCTCCGGGAGCATGGCGGCCTCCATCGTCGGGTTGAGGAGCGGCGGACGGTGTGCGGTCAACCGTAGCAATGTGCCGGCGGAGCGGCCATTGGACCAACGTCCAATGGGCCGGCGCGAGCGTGCCGCCCGGCCGACTCAGGGACGAGGCTTCGCCGGCCAGTGGCGCTCCGCGACTCCCCGCTCGAGGGAGTCGGAGGCCGCGGTCACGGCCGGCTCCAGCGGATCCGCGATCTCCACGCTCTCGTCCATCAGGACCCAGGCGAGCATCCGCCCCTTCGTGGTGCGACGGGGCGATCCGAACCAGACACGTCCTTCCGCGTCGAGCCCCACCAGGTGCCAACCGTCGCCCTGCGTGACGACCTGGATCTGCCGGAGACCTTCCATGGAGGACCTCTTCTTTCGCGGACCCGCGAGTGGAGCCCGACCCATCCAGATTAGCACGAACGCGAGATTGACAAGGCGGACCCGCGCCACTAGGGTCAGAGCACCTCATGCATGACGCGTTGTGGTCGCGGATGCTCACCGCTCTCGAAGGTCAGGTGCCCGCGGCCGCCCTCGAATCCTGGCTGCGGCCGTGCCGGGCGGTCGCGATGGACGGCAACCGTCTCCGGGTCGTCGCGCCGAACAAGTTCACGCGCGACTGGATCGGGCAGCACCACGCGGACACGATCGAGGCCGCGGCGCGCCGCCTCCTCGGCGTCGACACGCAGGTCTCGATCGAGACGGACGCGGAGCCCGAGCGCCCGTCCCCGGTCGCGCCCGAGCGCATGCCGGCCGCGCGGGACGAGCTGACCCCGCGCTACACGTTCGAGTCGTTCGTGGTCGGCAGCTCCAACCAGTTCGCGCAGGCCGCCTGTCAGGCGGTGGCCGAGCTGCCGGGGACGGCCTACAGCCCCCTCTTCCTCTACGGCGGGGTCGGCCTCGGGAAGACCCATCTGCTCCACGCGGTGGGCCACGAGATGGCCCGCCTCCACCCCACGCTCCGGCTGCTCTATCTCTCGTCGGAGCGTTTCACCAACGAGCTCATCAATGCCATCCGCTACGACCGCACCGGGGAGTTCCGGGCGAAGTACCGGTCCATCGATCTCCTGCTCATCGACGACATCCAGTTCATCGCGGGCAAGGAGCGGACCCAGGAGGAGTTCTTCCACACCTTCAACGACCTGTACGAGGGCCACAAGCAGATCGTGGTGTCCTCCGACTCCACTCCCAAGGAGATCCCGGAGCTGGAGGAGCGGCTGCGTTCGCGCTTCGAGTGGGGCCTGATCGCGGACATCCAGCCGCCCGACTTCGAGACGCGCGTGGCCATCCTCAAGAAGCGGGCCGAGCTGGAGCGGGTCCAGCTGCCCGACGACGTGGCCTACCTGATGGCGAGCCGCATCAAGACGAACATCCGCGAGATCGAGGGCTCCTTCACGCGGATGGCCGCGTTCTGCGCCCTGACCGGCCGCGCCATGAGCGTGGACGTGGCCCAGGAGGTCCTGTCCGATCTCTGGGGCGCGGACGAGAAGGTCATCACGATCGAGCACATCCAGCGGACGGTGTCCGGATTCTTCGGGCTCAAGCTGACCGACATGCGCACGCGCTCGCGGACGAAGGCGGTGGCGTTTCCCCGGCAGGTCGCGATGTACTTCGCGCGCCAGCTCACCCACGCCTCCCTCACCGAGGTCGGGCGCGCCTTCGACAAGGACCACACCACCGTGCTCCACGCGGTCAGCAAGATCGAGGCGATGATCCGGGAGGACGCGAAGTTCAAAAAGACCATCGACACGCTCGCCGAGAGCGTGTCGAAGTGAAGGGACGCCCCGGCGCGGCCCCTCCCGCGTTATTCCTTGACAGGCGGGAGATCGACCTGTAACGTGAAGCGCGGTGCTGATTCACCCGGTTTTCGGTTACGGCAGGCAGACGAAGACGATTCGCGACTAACGCCGCGCGGGCATCCAGCCGCTCGGCGTTTTTGTTTGTCCTCCACTCCTGGAGGGCGCCCCCGCCATGGTGGCGGGGTTTCACGGAGGCGAAAGCCTCAGAATAAGAGGTCGGTTCAATGGCACAGGGTACGGTCAAGTGGTTCAACGATGCGAAGGGTTACGGCTTCATCACCCAGGAGGGTGGCGAGGACGTCTTCGTGCATTTCAACGCCATTCAGGCCCAGGGCTTCAAGAGCCTGGCCGAGGGCGACAAGGTCGAGTTCGAAGTGACCAAGGGCCCGAAGGGGCTCCAGGCCGCGAACGTACGGAAGGCCTGACGAGAACCCCGCGTCAAACGGAAGGCCGGGTCCCCTTCGGGGGGCCCGGCCTTTCTCGCGTCCGGGCGGCGCACCGGGACGGGGTGGCGCTAGCCCTCGCGGTCGTCGGACAGGCGGCCCCACTTCTTCTTCGCGAAGTTGAACAGCCACACGCTGCCGGTGCTGTCGAGGGCGTAGAGCAGGGTGGGTGACAGCGGGGCCACCGTGGTCGTGATCTGCACGAACTTGGGCTGTCCTCGTGGGTCCACGGAGCTCCCTCCTCGGTCGGAGATCGCGGGCGCGGCGAGACCGTCGAACGGAGAGACCGCCGGATTGCCGGGCACCATCTATGTATGATATAACTTAAATAACGATAAGAACGTATATTCCTGGATCGCGTGAGTGCTCGCCCGAGTGTGCTGGGAGGAGGCGGCGATGTTCGAGGACAGAGCCAAGGTCCTGCTCATTCTCCCTCAAGACGTTCTCGACCGCGCGCGGGTGTTCGCGGGCGAGGCGATGACCAAGCTGAAGGGGCCGGTGAGCCTGCAGATGGTGCTGCGCGCGCTCATCGACGAGGGGCTGCGTCGCGAGCGCGACCGGGCGCTCCTGACGAACATCGAGGTCCAGATGCGGGCGGTGCGGGAGGTCCGGAGCCGGGGCCGCCGGCCCGCCGCGTTGGCCCGGGCCGCCCGGACCGGCGCCCGGGCGAGCGGGCGAAGGAGCTGAATGAACGCGACGATCTTCACGGGAGGAGACTTCATCCGGCGGGTCGTCGACAGCCTCCTGCGCGGCGATTGCCGGGGGAAGCTCCTCTGCTCGCGGTGCCTGGTCAAGATGGCCAAGGATCACCTGGACCGGAGCTACACGACGCGGGAGGTCGTGGAGGTGATGGAGGAGATCTTCAAGGCGCCCGCCCCGCTGACGCACGCGCCCGCCACCATCTGCTCGGCGTGCGCGCGCAAGAAGGTGGCGTGCCTCGGCGCGGGGGCGTGACGGCCAGGGGCCGATCACAGATACGGGGAGCCGAGGCAGGGCTTCACGGTCCGGCAGGCCGCGCACCGGAAGGCGGCCCGGGACTCGATGGGAACGCCGGGCGCGGCGTAGACGCGGTCCAGGGCGCGGGCGATCTCGGTCGGCCGCCAGCCCGGGTGCAGGCGCTCGAGCGTCATGGTGACGAGGCAGGGAAGGCAGACGAAGCTGTTCCGGTACTTGACGCCGCGGAGAATGCGCTGCAGTGAGTGCCGGACGAACTCTTCGGTGGTGTAGGTCATGGCGCAGCTTCGAGACGCTCGGCCATCGACCGAGTATGCGCTACCGCGCGGCGACGAAGCAAGCGTCAGGCGAGCGAGGGGGACGATCATGGGGGGCAGGAATCGAGTGATGGCGCGACGCCACTTCATGGGGAACCGGACCTACAAGGGACTGACCTATACCCTGGAGCTGGAAGCGATCGAGGAGAACGTGTTCAAGGCGCACGCGAGGCTCTCGCCCTCCGGCCCGGAGATCTCCATCGTGGACGAGACCTCGGACGCCGCGCTCAAGCAGGCGGAGGCCGGGATCCGGCAGGTGATCGAGCAGCGGGAGGCGGGCACCGTCGTGCGCGAGCGCCTGCCCGAGCGGACGTACGGGGACGTGAAGTACACGATCATCGTGCGGACCGAGGCCACGCGCGTGGTGGCCGAGCTCTACTTCATCCGCGCCAACGCGCAGCCGCGCCGGCCGGGCCCCGGCACGTTCTTCGCCCTCTTCGAGGGCAAGACCAAGCAGGGCGCCATCGGCCAGGCGGAGCGGGGACTCAAGGCCAAGCTCGACAAGGAGCAGCGGACGGGCATCACCGCGGGGCGCGCTAGCCGGTAGCGATGCCTGCGCGGGGACTCGGCTTGAGCGCCTTGTGGGAGGAGCGCGACTACAAGGCGTGCGGGGTCTCGATCGAGTGCCGGGGGCGGTTCATCCTGGGCAAGCTGTTCGACCGCGACACCCGGCTGCTCAAGGCCGCGTGGCTCGCCGCGTTCGGCACCCGGGTGCTGGGTCCGCCCGAGATCCGGACCGACGCGATCACGAAGGCGCAGTGGCAGGTGATCCTCTCCCACATGGGCGCCACCTCGGACGAGATCACCGACGTGCAGGCCCGGATGGGTCGGGCCTGATGGTCGTGGGAAGCCCGGCGCCCCGCCCGCGGTAGCCACCGGCACCGGTTGACCCCGGAGCCCGACGGCGGCATCATCCGCAGCGGCATGACGACCCCGCCCCCCGTCAGCGAAGGCCTGCCCGTCCGGCTCGGGGCGGGGGCGGTCATCGCCGGGGGCCTGCTGCTCCTCCTTGCCGCGACCGTCGGGCCCGTGCCCGGCCCCGCGGGCGACCCGGGCGCGAAGGTGATGATCCGGCTGCCGGACGTGGTGCGGGTGCTGGTGCTCGGGCTGCTCGCCCTGTCCGCGCTCATCCTGCTCTCGCTGCAGCGTCGGCGCCCGGCCGACGAGACGCCGGGGCCCCCGCGGTCGCCGCGGCCCCTCACCCCGTGGGCGGCCGCGGTGGTCGCGCTGCTCCCGCTCCTGCTGGTGGTGCTGGGCTGGTACCTCGTCCAGCGCTGGGCCGGCCCGGACGGCCAGCCGATCGAGAAGGCTTTCGCCGCGATCGCGGGCCTCCTCGATCTCTTCACCCTGGCCGACAAGCCGCCCACCTCGGTCCCGTCGCTGGACGTGGCGATCGCGGCGCTGCTCGTGCTGGTGACGCTCGGGATCTTCGCGCTGCTGGTGCTGGTCGCGCTCGCCGACCGCATCGAGGCGTGGTGGGCGGAGCGGGGGCGCGGGGATCGCGCGCCCGCGATGGCCGCCACGCTCGCGCTCATCCAGGCCGATCTCCGGGCCGAGCCCGACGCGCGCCTCGCGATCATCCGCGCCTACGGCCGCTTCGAGCGCGCGCTCGCGGGCGCCCGCGCGCCGCGCGCGGCGTGGCAGACGCCGGCCGAGTTCATGCGGACCACGCTCGCCCGGCTCCCGGTGGCGACGGCGCCGGTGCGGCGCCTCACCGCGCTCTTCGAGATCGCCCGGTTCAGCGCCCACCCGGTGGGGACGGAGGCGCGGGACGCGGCCTGCGATTGCCTCGACGAGATCGGCGCCGCCCTCGAGGAGGACGCGGCCCGTGCGCGCTGAGCGGCTCCTCGCGCCCATCGCGATTCGCGGCGCGGCGCTGAGCGGAGTCGTGCTGCTCGCGGTGGTGCCGGTGTACATCTACGTCGAGGCTCCGTGGCGCACGCTCGTGGCGCGCCTCGCGGTCGCGTTCGTGCTCGGGGTCGCCCTCCTGCAGCTGCGGGCCGCGGTCGCGGCGCGGCTCGCCCGCGCGGAGCCGTCGGCGCTCGAGGAGGAGCTCGCCCGCCCCGGGATCCCGCCCGCGGTCCCGCTGCGGCTCGAGGAGCTGATGGACGACGTGCGGGCCGCGCGCCGCAGCCGGGGCCACTTCGAGCGGATCATGTGGCCGCGGCTGACCGCCCTCGCGGGGCGGCCGCTCGCCCGGCCGCCCGACCGCCTCGGCCGGGGGCCCACCCTGGGGGATCTGCGCTGCGTGCTCGCGGACATCGAGAGCCGGCGGTGAAGGTCGAGATCGTCGCCGAGCGGGTGCGGGAGGTCGTCGCGACGCTCGGCCGGATCGTGGTGGGCAAGGACGACGTGCTCGAGCGGATCCTCGCCGGCATCCTGGCCAACGGCCACGTGCTCGTCGAGGACTACCCGGGCCTCGCCAAGACCTTGATCGCGCGGCTCCTGGCCCAGGCCCTCGACCTGGGCTTCCGGCGCATCCAGTTCACCCCCGACCTGCTGCCGAGCGACATCACCGGCAGCTTCCTCTACGACCAGCGCGAGGCGCGCTTCGAGTTCCGCGCCGGGCCGGTGTTCACGAATCTCCTGCTCGCCGACGAGATCAACCGCGCCACCCCCAAGACGCAGGCGGCGCTGCTCGAGGCGATGCAGGAGGCGCAGGTCACGATCGAGGGCCAGTCCTTCCCGCTCGAGCAGCCGTTCGTGGTGATCGCCACCCAGAACCCGATCGAGATGGAGGGCACCTATCCGCTCCCGGAAGCGCAGCTCGACCGGTTCCTGCTCCGGGTGGGCGTCGGCTATCCGGAGGCGGACGCCGAGCGGGAGATCCTGAAGCGGCGGCGCGAGCGCCGCACCGACGCGGCCGCGGTCCCGACCATCGTGACCCGCGCCGAGCTCCTGGCCATGCAGGGCGCGCTCGAGGACGTCTTCGTCAGCGAGGCGCTCGAGCGCTACATCGTGGCCCTGGTGCAGGCCACGCGGGTGGACCCGCGCGTGACGCTGGGCGCCTCGCCGCGGGGAAGCCTGGCCCTGCTCAAGCTCGCCCGCGCCGAGGCGGCCATCCGCGGGCGCGATTTCGTCCTGCCCGACGACGTGAAAGCGGTGGCGGTGGCGGCGCTGGCCCACCGGCTCGTGCTCCGGCCGGAGCTGTGGGTGTCGAGCACGACGCCGCGGCACGTGGTCGAGGGCATTCTCCGGGAGGTCCCGGCCCCCGCCGGGGAGCCCGCGTGACCTGGCGCCCGACCGCGCTGAACTTGTCGTTCCTGACCGTGGTCGGCTGGGCGCTCTTCCTCGCGGTGCTCACCGGGCGCGCCGAGCTCGCGGTGGTGGCGGTCCCCGCGGTCGTGGCCCTCGTGGCCGGCCGGCGCACGGCGGCGCCGCCCGCCTGGCAGCTCCATCGCGAGCTGTCGGATCGCCGCCTCCTCGAGGACGAGTGCGTGTCCGTCACGGTCACGCTCCGCGCGGAGGGGCCGCTGCCGCTCGTCGAGCTCCTCGAGCCGCTGCCGCCGCGGGTCGATCTCGCGCGGGGGAGCCACCACGCCTTCTTCACGCTCCGGGCGGGCGGGGAGATTCGCTGGACCTTCGAGCTGCAGGGCGCCGGGCGGCAGCACCTGCGGCTCGAGGGGCCGCATCTGCGCGTGTGGGGCCCGCTCGGGCTCGCGGCCGCCGAGACCCAGCACCGCGCGCCGGCCACGGTGGCGGTCTACCCGCGGCACGTGCCCATCCGCCACCTCCCGTACCCTCTGCGCACGCAGACGTTCGTGGGCAACTACGTGTCGCCGACCCAGGGAGAGGGCATCGAGCCCGGCGACATCCGGCCCTTCGCCGCCGGTGATCAGGTCCGGCACGTCAACTGGCGCGCCACGCTGAAGCTGGGCACCCTGCACGTCACCCAGCATCACCGGGAGCGCAACGCCGACGTGGTGATCCTGCTCGACACCCTGTCCGAGGTGGGCCCGGACGGCGCGACGGTGGTGGACGCGGCGGTCCGCGGCGCCGCGGCGCTCGCGGCGGCCTATCTCGCGCGCAAGGACCGCGTCGGTCTGATCGAGTACGGCGGGCAGCCCCGCTGGGTGAAGCCGGGGGCGGGGCGGGCCCATCTCGAGCGCCTGCTCGATAGCCTGCTGAGCGCGTCGGTCGTCTTCACGTACGTCAATCGCGATCTCGATCTGGTGCCGCCGCGTATCCTGCCGCCCCAGGCCCTGGTGGTGGCCCTGAGCCCGCTGCTCGACCGGCGCTTCGTGCGTGCCGCGGCGGACCTCGCCGCGCGCGGCTTCGATCTCCTCGTCATCGCGGTCTCGCCGGTCCCGCCGGCCCGCGCGGCGGCCCGGCGGTCCGCGGTCCTCGACGTGGCCGCGCGGCTATGGACGCTCGAGCGCCGCGCGGAGCTCGACCAGTACCGTCGCCGCGGGCTCACCATCGTCGAGTGGGACGGCTCCGGGCCGCTCGACGCGGTCCTGGCCGCGTTCAGCCGGCGGTCACACCGACGGGTGCTGGCCGGATGATGCGCCTGGCCGCGCTCGTGCTCCTCGCGGTCCTGGCCGCGCTGCCGCTCGCGGTCCGGCCCTCCACGCCCCCCGTCACCTGGCTCGCCACGGTCGCGCTCGTGGTGGGCGGCGTGGGGGTGCTCGCGTGGTCCGTGCCGCTCGTGACCGCGGCCGGCTCGCTGGTGGTGATCGCCTACGCCCTCGCGCTCGTGGTCGCCGGGCCCGCCGCGGATGCCCTCATCGCGATCGCGCTCGGCGCGACGCTCGTGCTCCTGCTCGCGATCGTCCACCTGGGCGGGCGTGTCCGCGGGGCGTTCCTGGGGCCGTCGGTCATCGCGGCGCAGGCGCGGCAGTGGCTGGCGGTGGTGGGCGCGGGCGTGGTCGTCGCGGTCGGGCTCACCGCGGCGGCGGCGCCCCTCGGCGGCGCGCTCCGCGGGGCCTCGCTCCCGGTGGTGGTGATCGCGGCGGCGCTGGGCGCCGTCCTCACGGTGGCGGGCCTGATCACGCTGATGGCGAGAGAGGGGAGTCCGCGCGGCGACGCGTGATCTCCCGCCGAGCCGCGGCTCTAGCTCACGCGGGCTCCGGCGGCCGCCGGGTCTTCCAGTCGGTGGCCTCCTCGTAGGCGTGGCCGATGCGGAGGGCCATCGCCTCGTGGCCCGCGGGGGCCACGATCTGCAGCGAGATCGGCAGGCCGCCGGCGGTGAAGCCGTTGGGCACCGCGAGGCCGCAGAGCCCCAGGTAGTTGACCGGCCGCGTGAAGTGGGCCGCGGTGCCGGCCTGGTCCGCCTGGTCGATCGGGATGGGCGGGGTCAGCGCGGTCGGCGTGAGCAGCGCGTCGACGTGGGCCAGCGCGGCCGCCACCTCGCGGCTGCGCTCCTCGCGCTCGGCCAGCGCCAGCAGGTAGTCGCGCGCGGAGACCCCGCGGCCGATCTGGATGCGCGGACGCACGTGCGGATCCACCGGCTGGCCCTCGTCGTCCACGAGGTGCCCGACGAAGCGGTAGCCCTCGGCGCCGATGATCCGGCCGGTGGCCGCCGCGTAGTCGCTGAAGCGATGGGGGAGCTCGACGCGCTCGATGCGCGCGCCGAGCTTGGCGAGGGTCTCCACCGAGGCGTCGTAGGCCGCGAGGACTTCCTTGTCCACGCCCACCCGCTCGACGTCCGGCATCACCGCGAGCCGCAGCCCGGCCGCGCCGCGGCGCAGGGTCGGCATCGGATCGTCGGGCGCCCAGGCGAGCGTCTGCCGGTCGCGCGGATCGGGTCCGTTGAGCAGGCGGTAGAGCAGGGCGGCGTCCTCCACCGACCGCGTGAGCGGGCCCGGGGTGTCGAGGGTGAAGGAGAGCGGCAGCACGCCGAAGGTGCTGATGCGTCCCGCGGTGACCTTCAACCCCACGATCCCGTTCCACGCGGCGGGCAGGCGCACCGAGCCGCCGGTGTCGGTGCCGATGGCGATGGGCGCCAGGCCCGCGGCCACCGCGACGCCGGAGCCGCTGGAGGAGCCGCCCGGCGTGCGGTGCACCGTCGCGTCCCACGGGTTCCGGGGCGTGCCCATGTGGGTGTTGGTGCCCCAGCTCCCCATCGCGAACTCGACGGTGTGGGTCTTGCCGAGCACGATCATCCCCGCGGCGATCGCGCGCTCGGCGAGGGTGGCGGTGGCCGGGGAGACGCGCTTGGCCCAGACCTTCGAGCCGCCGGTGGTGACGCGGCCCTCGAGGTCGACCAGGTCCTTCAGCGCGATCGGCACGCCGTGGAGCGGGCCGATGCGGTGGCCGGAGCGGATGGCCCGGTCCGCGCCTTCGGCGGCCAGGCGGGCCTCGTCCGCGTAGACCGCGATGAAGGCGTGCAGCCGACCGTCGTGGCGGCGGATGCGGTCGAGCAGCGTGTTCACCGCGTCCACCGGAGACAGCGTGCGCGCGCCGAAGGCCTGCGAGAGGGTGGCGACGCCGGCCCATACCGGATCGATCGTGGTCATGCCGAGAGTCCTCCGTGGTGGTTGGCATGCTGGGGGATGCCGCGCTTGTCCGAGACGATCCGCCCGTCCTTCAGGACGAGGAGGAGCCGGCGCAGGTTCGCGATGTTCTGGAGCGGGTCGGCGGCCACGACGATGAGATCCGCGCGCTTGCCGGGCTCGATGGTCCCGAGCTCGTCACCCACCCCGCAGAG
Organism: Candidatus Methylomirabilota bacterium; assembly: GCA_035249225.1. Taxonomy (GTDB): domain Bacteria; phylum Methylomirabilota; class Methylomirabilia; order Rokubacteriales; family CSP1-6; genus CAMLFJ01. The sequence continues at coordinate 12,022 of DATFGS010000043.1, forward strand.
CTCGGCGGCGTCGCGGGTCGCGGCCAGCAGCGCCTGCCGCGGGGTCGCGCCGGCCGCCACCCACAGTCCCAGCTCGAGCAGGGCCGCCTCCTTGAGCGGGCGGATGTCCGAGCCGAGCGCCATCCGGACGCCGGCGGCCAGCGCCTGCCGAAAGGCCTCGCGGTGGGGCCCGGCCGCCGCGTCCGCGCGGTGGCAGAGATCCGGGGCGAGATCGCGCTCCTCCACCCAGCGCTTCTCCCACGGATCGCGCGCCTGGTCCGGGGTCAGATGCGTGATGGCGAGGGTAGGCACGTACCACGTGCGATGCGCGCGCAGGTCCTCGATGGCCGCCGCATCCATGATGTAGCCGTGCTCCACGCTGTGGGCGCCGAGCCGCGCCGCGGCCTGGACCGTCTCCGGGCTGGCCGCGTGCGCCATCACCCGGAACCCGCGCTGGCGGCAGATCGCGAAGGCGGCCTCGAGCTCGTCGTCCAGGAGGAAGGCCTGCGAGTGCCGATCCCACGCCGGACCCATGATGCCGCCGGTGAGGTTCAGCTTGATGTGGTCCACGCCGTTCTTGATCTGCTCGCGGATCGCGCGGACGAAGCCGTAGGGGCCGTCGCACTCGCGCGCGTGCCCGGAGGTGAGGAAGTGCCCGCCGGTGGTGGTGAGGAAGTACCCCGCCGCGAATACCCGCGGGCCGACGTACTGCCCGGCGTCGAAGGCGCGCTTCCACGCCACGTCCATGAAGTGGGCGGCCCCCGCGCAGCGCACGCCGACCACGCCGCTCTCGGTCAGCGCCTGCATCAGCCGGTGGCCGAAGATGGCGGTCTGCTCGGCGACGGAGGCGCCGGTGGCGGCGAGGTAGTCCGGGTGGATGTGGACGTCCCAGAGGCCGGGCAGGAGATAGGCGCCCTCGAGGTCGACGAGCTGGGCGTCGCGGGTGTCGGCGGAGCGGCCCGCGCCCAGCACCTCCACGATGCGGCCGCGGTCGATGACGACGCTGGCCCCGGGGACGGGGCGCGGGCCGACGCAGTCGATGACCGTCGCGTTCGCGAGCACGGTTCGCATCGCGCCGATCGTGCCAGAGCGCCGGGGGCAGGTCAAACCGCCCGGCGCGGGCTCTTGACGGCGGCGAGGAAACTGGCCATGGTGCGGTGATGCCCAGGCCGGCCGGCGTCCCGGTGTCCCTCGTGAGCGCGCGCACGCGCGACGGCGTCGTCCTCGACGGCATCGCGGCGCACCCGCGAGGGCGCCGGAGCACTGCGCTCCTCTGGGTGCACGGCCTCGGGTCGACGTTCTCCTCGGGGCAGCCGCTCATCCGGGCGCTGTCCGCGCGCCTCAACGCCGCGGGCCTCGGCTACCTCAAGCTCAACACGCGGGGCCACGGCGTGGTCACGCGCGCGGGCACGCGGCTCGCGGGCGCGGCCTTCGAGCGCTTCGGCGAGAGCATCCACGACATCCGGGCCGCGATGGCCCTGGCGGGGGCGAGCGGCTACCGCCGGGTGATCCTGGCCGGGCACTCGACGGGCGCCAACAAGGTGCTGCACTACATGGCGCGGACCCGCGACCGGCGGGTGGCCGGGCTGATGCTGCTCGGGCCCGTGTCCGACATCGCGGGGGAGCGCAGGCGGGTCGGGCGTCGCGTGCTGGCGCGCCGGGTGGTCGCGGCCCAGCGGATGGCCCGGCGGAACCCGGAGGCGCTCGTCCCGCGCGCCTGGGGCTTCCGGGGCGCCGCGCGCTTCGTCAGCCTGTTCCGCCCGGGCGAGGCGGAGGATGTCTTCCAGTACTACCGGCCCGACGGGGACTGGCGCGCGCTTGGGCGCGTCCGGGTCCCGACCGCGGTGATCATCGGCGGCCGCGACGAGTACCTCGACCGCCGGGCCGCGAGGCTGGTGGCCGCCTTCGAGCGCCACGCCACCCTGACGCGGCGGTTCACCGGCATCATCGTGCCCCGCGCGTCGCACGGCTTCCGCGGGCACGAGGCCGCCCTCGCGGTCCAGGTCGTCCGCTGGGCGCGGACCCTCGGCTAGGGCCACGTGGACGCGCTGATCGGCGTCTTCGCGGGCCTGGCCCTGAGCGCGGCGGTGGGGTTCCGGGTGTTCGTCCCGCTCCTCTTCACCGGCGCGGCCGCCCGGCTCGGCTACCTCGAGCTGACCCGTGACATGACCTGGCTCGCGTCCGACGCGGCCCTCGTGGCGCTGGCGACCGCGACGCTCCTCGAGGTCTCCGCCTACTACGTGCCCTGGCTCGACAACCTGCTGGACGCGATCGCCGCGCCCGCCGCGGTCGGGGCCGGCGTCATCACCTGGGCCGCGGTCACCCCCGAGCTCTCGCCGCTCCTGCGGTGGACGCTGGCGATCGTCGCGGGGGGCGGGGCGGCCGGGCTCGTGCAGTCCGGCACGACGCTCCTGCGGCTGCACTCCTCGACGCTCACCGCCGGACTCGGCAACCCGGTGGTGGCCACCGGCGAGCTGGCGGGCGCGGCCTCGCTGAGCGTGCTCGCGGTGGTTGCCCCGGTGCTGGCGGCCGCGCTCGTCGTGCTCGTGCTGGTCGGGCTGGGCTGTGCCTACCGCCGGGCGACCAGCCGGCGGAACGCGGCGCCGTACTCGAAGCCGTAGCCGGCCGCCAGCTCGGCGGCGCCCTTCTTCACGCGCTCGCCGATGGTCACGCCCTCCGGCACGTTGAAGCCCGGCATCTGGCTCTGGTGGCGCACCAGCGCGGCGATCTGCCGCTCGATCCCCGCGGTCACGTCCACGATGACGTCCGGCTCGTCGGCGCCCCAGTACCAGAGCTCGCGCACCTTGTGGGGCTCGAGCCCCTCCTTGGTGATGTGCTCGGCGAAGTGCAGGTGGTCGCGGGCATAGGGGTAGACCGCGTCGGTGGTGGCGATCCCGGCCTTGCGGTGATCGCGGTGCTGGAAGCCCTTCATGCGGTACGGGTCGTGCACGAAGACGGTGTGCGGGCGGTGCCGGCGGATGGCGCGCACCACGTCGCCCAGGAGCTCGCGCGTGTCCTCCAGCCGGCCGTCCGGATAGCCCAGCATCTCCACGTGGCGCACGCCCATGAAGTCGGCGGCGGCCCGCTGCTCGTGGGCCCGCTTGTGGGCCAGCTCGGTCGGGGTGAGGTCGCGGTCGGCGGT
>DATFGS010000044.1:0-1648 GCA_035249225.1 Candidatus Methylomirabilota bacterium
GGCGAGGAAGCGGTGGGCGGCAGCGTGTCCACCCCCGACCAGGATCGCGTCGACGAGATCGGCCACGCGCTGGGCGTGGAGCAGCCGTCGGCGGCGCCCCTGCGCTCCACGGAGGAGATGCTGCAGGAGCGGGACCGGCGCTACTGGGAGCTCGAGCGCCGGGCGCAGGGCAAGGCGGGCAAGCGGGGCGAGGCCTGACCGGCTATACTTTCTCGCAGCGACACACGCTCTTTGATTGCGTCAGAGAAGACGGGATGATCGCCGGCACGGGCGACCGTGCGGGAGGAAAGTCCGGGCTCCGCAGGGCAGGGTGCTGGCTAACGGCCAGGGGGGGTGACCCCATGGACAGTGCCACAGAAAGCAAACCGCCGCCCTCACGGGCGGTAAGGGTGAAACGGTGAGGTAAGAGCTCACCAGTGGCCCGGGTGACCGGGTCGGCTCGGTAAACCCCACCCGGAGCAAGGTCAAATAGGAGAGCGATCCTGCTCGCAAGGGCAGGTGAAGCGCGGCCCGCGTGGTGCTCTCGGGTATGGCCGCTTGAGGCGCCGGGTAACCGGCGTCCTAGAGAAATGATCATCTCGCCGTCACGGGAAACCGGGGCGGTCAGACAGGACCCGGCTTACACGCCTTCTCTGGCGCATTTTCTTCCCCACCCCGCTTCCGGCGGCCGGTACGATCGGGACCATGCTCCGGCCGCTCCTGCTGACCGCCCTGCTGCTCCTGGGCGGCCTCGGTCCCGCGGCCGCCCAGCCCGCGACGCCCGCCGAGACCGCGCGCGCGATGCTGCGCCAGTACCAGGAGGACCCCGCGCGCATCGATCGCGCCCGCGATCTGCTCGAGGCGCACCTGGCCCGCGGCGGCGCGGCGGACCTGCCCACGCTCCTGGCCCTGGCCCGCGCCTGGTTCCTCTTCGGGGAGGAGCGCGCGAAGACCGAGGACGACAAGATCGCGGCCTACGCGCGGGCCCGCGACCACGCCAAGCGCGCGACCGAGATCGCCCCCAAGGACGCGGACGCCCATCTCTGGTACGCCATCACCCTCGGCACCTGGTCGCAGACCAAGGGCCTGCTCCGCTCGGCCCTCGCGCTGCGCGACCTGCGAAAAGAGGTGGACACCGTGCTGCGCCTCGACCCCAACAACATCGAGGCGCACATCATGGCGGGGAGCATCGCGCGCGAGCTGCCGGTGCTGCTGGGCGGCGACGCGAAGGAGGCGGAGGAGCACTTCAAGACCGCGCAGCGGCTCGACCCGCGGCTGACCGGGGTGCGCATCGAGCTGGCGCAGCTCTACATCAACGGGGGCCGCTACCCGGAGGCGCGGCAGCAGCTGCAGGCAGTCCTGGCCGAGCGCGCCCCGACCGACCGGCCGCGCTGGACGCTCAAGGAAGTGCCGCGCGCCCGGCAGCTGCTCGAATCGATCCGCGACAAGAAGTGACCCGGAGAGGAACCACACTATGCGCATGAGCGTGTGCGTGATGGCCGACATCGACGAGATCGCGTTCTACCCCCACGTCGAGTCCCTGGGCTACGACTCGGTGTGGGTCGCCGACAGCCAGATGCTGTTCTCCGACTGCTACGCGGTGCTGGCGCTGGCCGCCCGCGAGACCTCGCGGCTGCGCCTCGGCCCCGGGGTGGCCATCTGCGGCACG
>DATFGS010000045.1:0-4782 GCA_035249225.1 Candidatus Methylomirabilota bacterium
GGGCGCCGGACGCTCACCCTGGCCGCGCGCGAGGCCTCGATCGTCGGGCTGGTCCCGCGCGCGCGGCGCGACGGCGGCGGGCTCGACCTGGCCGACCTGAGCGACGCCGCGACCCGCGAGAAGCTCGCGTGGGTCCGTGCCGCGGCCGGCGATCGCTTCGGCTCGCTCGAGCTCAACGCGCTGATCCAGGCGGCGGTGGTGGGCGAGCCGCGGGCGGCCGCCGCGGACCGGCTCGGGGCCAGGTTCAAGGTGGCGCGCGAGGTGGTGCTGGAGAGCCCCTACGTGACGCTGGGCACCGTCGGGGAGATCTGCGAGACGCTGCGGGAGCGGCGGGAGCGGTACGGGATCTCGTACCTCACGGTCTTCGAGCGCGACATGGAGGCGTTCGCGCCGGTGGTGGAGCGGCTCGCGGGGACGTGAGCGTCCTCACCCTGGAGATGACGAGGCGGTAGCCGAGATCGAGGGCGGTGCGGTCGAGGAGGGCGCGGTGGCGGCGCGGCCAGGTGCCGTCGTCGAGATCGCGGCGCAGGCGCGCGAGGCCGGGCTCCACGTCGCCGAGCTTGCTGAACGTGGAGATCGCGGCGCGCACCGCCGCGTCGAGGTAGGCGCCCGGCCGCCGCCAGTAGGCGCCGAGGAAGCCGTCGACGCAGTCGTGCGGGATCGGCAGCGGACGCAGCTCGACCGGGCCGAGGGCGCCCTCCAGCTCCTCGCGGGTCGGGAAGATCCCGCGATCGATCGCCACCAGCTCCGGGAAGTACTCGTCGGCCAGCCAGAAGGCGGCCGCGTCGGGCTCCCAGGTGAGGATCACCACCCGATCGCGGGCCACGCGGCGCAGCTCGGCCAGGCCCGCGGGGCGATCCGGCCAGTGGTGCACGGTGAGGACGGCCAGCGCGGCGTCGAAGGCGCCCGCGCGGAACGGCAGCGCGGTGGCGGAGGCCTGGACCACCGGCGCGGCGCCGGCCGAGCGCTGACGGATCATCTCCCGGGAGATCTCGACCGCGACCACGCGGCGGTCCGCGGGCTCGTAGGAGCCGGCGCCCGCGCCCACGTTCACCACGGAGGTGGCGAGGCCGAGGGCGTCGACGATCGCTGCCGCGATGCGGGGATCGGGGCGGCGGAGGGCGCGGTAGCCGACGCCGATCGTGTCGTAGAGGTGCGACATGGGACCCCTCACCCTGCCCTCTCCCCTCCGGGGAGAGGGTCGAGCGGCTAGCGGAAGCGGGGCATGACCTCGCGGGCGAAGAGCTCCATGGAGCGGCGGACCCGGTCCTCGGGGAGGCCGCCGAAGTTCATCCAGCACAGGACCTGCCCCACGCCCATCTGGCGCATCTGCTCGATGTGGCGCGCCACCGTGTCCGGCGAGCCGAAGGCCAGCGTCTCGGCGACGAGCCCTTCCCACGTGATCTTCGAGAGCCGCTCGGCCATGGCCCGGAAGCCCGGCTGCAGCGCGGGATGGCTGTCCTCGATGCGCTCGGGGATGACGAACTTCCGGAACGACTCCTGGTACCACATCTCCGCGTCCTTCGCCTCGGCGAGGGCCTGCGCGTCGGTGGGCGCCACGTAGATCTGCCGCGACACGCCCCACCGGGCGAGCAGCCCCGCGATGTCGGCCGGGCTGCGGCCGGCCTTCTCGAGCGTCGCCACGTAGCGGTCGCGGCTGGCCACGAGCTGCTCCAGGCTCCCGAACAGGATCGAGTTGAGCATGGGCCAGCCGCGGAGCGCGGTGCCCTCGATGGAATCGGGGGACACGCACACCTGATAGACCGGCGGATGCGGCTGCTGCACCGGCTTGGGGATCACGCGCACGTTGTCGATCTGGAAGAAGCGGCCGTCGTAGCTGAAGCGCTCCTCGGTCCAGGCGCGCACCATGATCTGCGCGGCCTCGTCGAAGCGCTCGCGGCTCTCCACCTGCGGGATGCGATAGCCGCGGAACTCCGACGGCCGGTTGCCCCGCCCGATCCCCACGTCGAGCCGGCCCTTCGAGATGATGTCCACCAGCGCCATCTGCTCGGCGAACCGGATCGGCTCGTGAAAGGGCAGGATGGCGGCGGCCAGGCCGATCCGGATCCGCGACGTCCGCGAGGCCACCGCGCAGGCCAGCGTGGCCGGGTCCACCGAGAGCCCGTAGTCGATGAAATGGTGCTCGGTGAGCCACACCTCGTCGAAGCCCAGCGCTTCCGACCACGCCATCTGGTCGAGCTCGCGCGCGATGATGTCGGCGTGCCGCTGCCCCGGCGGCGCCTGCAGGAAGAAGTAGGTCCCGAACTTCATCAGGCCACCCCCAGGTAGCGGGTCTTCACGTCGTCGTTGCCCATCAGCTCGGCCGGCGTCCCGGTGTGGACGATCTGCCCCCGGCTCAGGACGTGCACCCGGTCGGCCACCGACAGGGCCAGCGCCAGGTTCTGCTCCACCAGCAGGATCGACAGTCCGCTCCGCTTCAGCTCCGCGATCACCCGCCCGACCTCGCGCACCAGCAGCGGCGCGAGGCCCTCGGTCGGCTCGTCCATCAGCAGCAGCTCGGGGTTGGACATGAGTGCCCGCCCGATCGCCAGCATCTGCTGCTCCCCGCCCGAGAGCTTGTTCGCCCGGTTGCCCGCACGCTCGCGCAGCCGTGGAAATAGAGCATACACCTGCTCGAGGCTCCATCGCCCCTCGCCCCGGCGCGCCACCTCCAGGTTCTCGCGTACGCTCAGCGAGGGGAAGACGCGGCGTCCCTGGGGCACCAGCGCCATGCCCAGCTCCACCATCCGGAACGGGGGCAGGCGCGTGATCTCGGTGTCCTTGTAGCGCACGCGGCCCTCGCGCGGCGGGGTGAAGCCCACGATGGTGCGGATCAGGGTGGTCTTGCCCATCCCGTTGCGACCCAGGATGGCCAGCACTTCCCCCGGCTGCACCCGCAGCGAGATGCCCTGCAGCACGTGGCTCTCGCCGTAGTAGGTGTGGACGCCCTCGACCTCAAGCGCCAAGGTAGATCTCCCGCACCTGGGGGTCGGCCTTCACCTGCTCGCGCGGGCCGTCGGCGATGACGCGGCCGTAGTGCAGCACCGTGACCATCTCGGACAGCTCGAGCGCGATGTCCATGTCGTGCTCGATCATGAGCACGGTGATCTCGGGATCGAGCCGGCGCAGGAGCCCGGCCATCAGCCGCGACTCCGCGGGGGAGAGGCCGGCGGTGGGCTCGTCCAGCAGCAGCACGCGCGGCTGCCCGGCCAGGGCCAGCGCGATCTCGAGCTGGCGCTGCTCGCCGTGCGAGAGGTTGCGCACGACCGCGGCGCCGAGCTTCTCCAGCTCGAGTCGCTGGAGCGAGGCCCGCGCCCGCTCGAGCAGGGCCGGGTAGCGGCCCACCGGGCGCAGCATCGAGAAGCGCACCGGCGAATGCGCCTGCACCGCGAGCAGGCAGTTCTCCAGCACGCTCAGATCGGGGAAGAGGTTGGTGATCTGGAACGTGCGCGCCAGGCCCAGCGCGGCGCGCCGGTGCGCGGGGGCGTTCGTCACGTCGCGCCCGAACAGTGCGATGCGGCCCGAGCTGAGCGGCATCGCACCCGCGATGAGGTTGAAGAGGGTGGTCTTCCCCGCGCCGTTGGGGCCGATCAGCGCGCGGCGCTCGCCCGGGCGAACCGTCAGCGTCACGCGATCCACCGCCTGGAGACCTCCGAAGGCGCGGCAGACGTCGTCGAGGCGGAGGGCGAGGTCCACTGCCGGCCGGCTCCTCGTGGTCAGCGGCGCCGGCCGCGCAGGGCGCCGACGATGCCGGAGGGGGCCCAGAGGATCACGCCGATGTACACGCCGCCCAGGATGAGCAGCCAGCGCTTGGTGTACACGCTCACGAAGTTCTTGAGGAACACGATGACGCCGGCGCCGAGCGCGGGGCCGATCAGGGTGCCGGAGCCGCCGAGCGCCACCATCAGCAGCGTCTCCACCGAGGTCACGAGCTGCACGTCGTTGGGGCTCACGAAGCCGTTGTAGTAGGCCCAGAGCGTGCCCGAGAACCCGCCGAACACGCCGGAGAGCACGAAGGCGGTGTACTTGTGCAGCCACACGTTGTAGCCGAGGGCCTGCATGCGCCCCTCGCTGCCGCGGATGCCGCGCAGCCCCAGACCGAACGGCGAGATCACGAGCAGACCCATCAGCACCCAGGCCAGCGCCGCGCACGCCAGGCAGAAGTAGTAGAACGGCACCGGCGCGCTCAGCTCGAGGCCGAGCAGGGCCGGCCGCGGGATCCCCGCGATGCCGTTGTCGCCCTTGGTGAGCGACACCCAGCGATACGCCAGGCCCCAGATCACCATGCCGAGCGCGAGCGTGATCATGAGGAAGTAGGTGCCGGTGGCGCGGATGGCGAACAGCCCGAAGACCGCCGCGGTCACGGTGGCCAGCGCCACGCCGGCGGCGAGGCAGGCGAGCAGGCCCATCTGGTGCTCGGTGGTCATGATCGCGACCACGTAGGCGCCCACCCCGAAGTACGCGGCGTGGCCGAGCGAGGAGAGGCCGGTGTAGCCCAGCAGCACGTCGAGGCTCATGGCCAGGATCGCGACGATCAGCGCCTGGGTGAGCACGGTGAGCGGATAGGCGGACAGCCAGGGGCCGAGCAGCGCGAGGATCACGATCACCACCGCGGCGAGCAGCGCGCGGCGCGCGATCATGCGCGGCCGAACAGGCCCGTCGGGCGGAGGGCCAGGATGATCGCCATCGGGGCGAAGAGCGTGAAGTAGGACAGCTCGGGGAAGAGCGCCTTGCCGAAGTTGTCGAGCAGGCCGACCAGCAGGCTCCCCGCCACCGCGCCGG
>DATFGS010000046.1:0-2548 GCA_035249225.1 Candidatus Methylomirabilota bacterium
CGAAGCGGCGGATCGCATCCACCACGTCCTCGACCGTCTGGCGCTCGAAGAAGAGGCCGGTCGGCGGCCCGCCCGCTCCGGGCGGCACCACCGTTTCCCGGGCGCCCCCGCTCCCGTACGCGATGACCGGCCGGCCACACGCCATCGCCTCGAGCGGGGTGATGCCGAAATCCTCGAGTGGTGGGAAGAGGAAGGCCCGGCAGCGCGCATAGAGCTCCGCGATCTCCGCGTCACCCCGCCAGCCGCGGAACTCCACGGTGGGGCCCGCGATCGCGCGGAGCCGCTCCTCCTCCGGCCCGCTGCCCACCACCACGAGCGGGCGGCCGAGCCAGGTGCACGCGGCCACCGCCAGATCCGCGCGCTTGTAGGGGGTGAGCGCGGAGACCACGAGGTAGAACGAGCCGGGCGCCTCCTCGATCCGGAAGCGCGCGACGTCCACCGGGGGGTAGATCACGTCCGCGTCGCGTCCGTAGGCGCGGCGGATGCGGTCGGCCACGAAGCGCGAGATCGCCACGAACCGGCCGACCCCCGCCGCGGTCCGGCGGTCCCAGCGCCGCAGCCACGCGGCCAGCGGCGGCATGAGCAGCCGGGTGGCCAGGGGCGCGCGCGCGCCGAAGTAGTCGTCGTAGAGATCCCACACGTAGCGCATCGGCGTGAAGCAGTAGCAGACGTGGCGCTCCGGCCGGGCCACGCGCACGCTCTTGGCCACCGCGTGGCTCGAGGACAGGACCAGATCGTAACCGCGCAGGTCGAACCGGCGGATGGCGGCCGGGAAGAGCGGGAGATAGTAGCGGTAGCGGCGCTCCACGTCCGGCAGGCGCTGCAAGAAGGACGTGAAGATCTGGCGCCGCTCGATCACCGGCGAGACCGAGCCCGGCACGTGCAAGAGGGTGTAGAGGTCCGCGTCCGGGTACAGCTCGCAGAAGACCTCGAGGCAGCGCTCACCGCCGCGCATCCCGGTCAGCCAGTCGTGGACCAGCGCCACGTTCACGCGCCGAGCCCTCCCCGGCTCAGCGCGATGAAGCGGCGGTCCGCTGGCGCCAGTAGCCCAGCAGGTCTCTCAGGGTGCGCTCGAATGGGATCTCCACCTTCCATCCGGTCGCCCGCTCCATCTTCGAGGGATCGCCCTCGAGAATCATGACGTCAGAGGGGCGCAGCCGGGCGGGATCCGCGCGGACCGTGATGTTCTTCACCCTCGACTGGGCGAGGAGGAAATCGAGCACTTCCTGGATCGCCCACGACCGCCCCGAGCACAGGTTGTAAACCTCGCCGAGCGTCCCCTCCTTCAAGAGCAGCCAGTACGCCCGGACGATGTCGCGCACGTCGGAGTAGTCCCGGCGCGGCTTGAGATCGCCGACGCTGATCACCGGATCGCGCAGCCCCGCCTCGATCTCGGCCACCTGGCGCGCGAAGTTCGAGGTCACGAAGACGTCGCCTCGACGTGCTCCCTCGTGGTTGAATGCGCGCGTGCGGATGATGGGCATACCGTAGCTCTTGAAGTACTGGTAGCCCATCAGGTCCTGCGCGACCTTGCTGACCGCGTAGGGCGAGAGCGGCCGGAGCGGGTTGGTCTCCTTGATCGGCAGCTCGTGCGGCTCGACCAGCCCGTACTCCTCGCTGCTGCCCACCACGAGGAAGCGGGGCGCCATCCTGAGCCCGCGCAGCCCCTCGAGCAGGTTCACCTGCGCGATGATGTTGGTGGTGAGCGTCTCGGCAGGAGCGTGCCAGGAGGCCGCGACGAAGCTCTGGGCGGCCAGGTGCAGGATGTGGGTGGGCTGGGCGACCTCGAGCAGCGCCCGCACTGAGAAGAGGTCCCGGAGATCCGACTCGATCAGGGTGATCCTCGGCCGGAGGTGGTCGATATTCTCGGTCTTGCTGCGCCACCGCGCGGACCCGAAGACCTCCGCGCCCTGGGCGAGCGCGTACTCGGCCATGTAGCTGCCGACGAAGCCCGTGATGCCGGTGATCAGTACCCGCATAGATTCGCTGGCATTATACGCCCCGGTCTGGCGCGGCCCCGCGAGGAAAACCCACCGCCTCGCGATAGAGATCGGCGACCTCGGCTACCATACGCGCGCGCGTGAACCGGCTCTCCACGCGGAGACGGCCCGCCGCCCCGAGCGCGGCCCGACGCGGGGCGTCCGCGAGGAGGGTCGCCGCCGCGGCGGCCAGCGCGTCCGGATCATCCGCGGCGACGAGCACGCCGGTCCGCCCGTCCTCCACCACGTCCTCGTGGCCCGGCACGCGTGTCGCCACCACCGGGCGGCCACACGCCATCGCCTCCAGCACCGCGAGCGGCAGCCCTTCCCGGCGCGACGCCGACACGTAGACGTCCATGAGGGGCAGACAGCGCATCGCGTCCGGCCGGGCCCCGGCGAACACCACCCGGCCGTCCACGCGCAGCTCGCGGGCGAGCGCGCGGAGCCGAGGAGCCTCCGGCCCGTCGCCGATCACGAGCAGCCGCGCGGCCGGGACGCCCGCCCGGAGCCGCGCGAAGGCGCGCAGCAGCACGTCCAGCGCCTTGATCGGATCGAGGCGCGCCACCGTG
>DATFGS010000047.1:0-5273 GCA_035249225.1 Candidatus Methylomirabilota bacterium
GGCCTTCCCTTCCCCCGCCACGTGATCGCCGTAGCGAACGGCGCCGAGCGACGGCACCAGGAGGCGCAGGCACTCCTTGCGGTCGACGAGGGGCAGCTTGCGCAGATCCCGGTCGTCGAGCATCAGGCAGTCGAAGAAGACCCCGAGCGCGGGACGCTGGACGGCCAGCCGCTCGATCTCGCGCGGATCGGTGAGCGCCATGCGCGGCTGCAGCCGCTGGAAGCTCGGCCGCCCCGCGTCGTCGAGGGCCACGATCTCCCCGTCGATCACGAAGGACTCGACCGGCAGCGCGCGGAGGGCGCGCACCACCTCCGGGTAGCGCGAGGTGGTGTCCTGGCCGCTCCGGCCGTACAGCTCGACGCGGCTCCCGCGCCGGGAGGCGAGCACGCGCACCCCGTCGTACTTGATCTCGAAGAGCCACGCGGGATCCGAGAACGGCCGCTCCGCGAGGGTGGCGAGCGTGAAGGGCTGGCTGCGCGCGATCACCTCGCCGCGCGGCGCCCCCAGCGCGTCGAGCCGCGCGCGGATCGCGGCGAGGCGTCCGGAGGCGTTCGCCATCTCCTCGACGGTGAGGCCGGAGAGCACCGACTGCGGATAGCGCTCGGTCAGCTCGGCCACGTCGGCCCGAATGGCCGCGCCGTCCGCCTTCTTGAGCAGCAGCCAGTCCTTGTCCTTGCCCGACATGCGGGCGAGCGTCCAGCGCCCGCGCATCTTGTGGCCGAAGATCTCCACCTCGAGCTTGCCCCGCGCGAGCTGGGCGAGCGGATCCTCGGGCTTGGCCGAGCGGTACCAGCCCTGGTCCCACACGATGACCGAGCCGGCGCCGTAGTTGCCGGGCGGGATCACGCCCTCGAAGTCGCCGTACTCGATGGGATGATCCTCGACGTGGACCGCGAGCCGCTTCTCCTCCGCGCGCGCGGAGGGCCCCTTGGGCACCGCCCAGCTCTTCAGCACCCCGTCCATCTCGAGGCGCAGGTCGTAGTGCAGCCGGCGCGCCGCGTGCTTCTGCACGACGAAGAGCCGGCCCCCGCTGGGAGGCCTCCCGCCGAACGGCTCGGGCGTGCGCTCGGGGTCGCGCTTCTTGCGATACGTGGTGAGCTGGGGCCCAATACGTCGCCCCTTCGCGCCGCGTGCACCACCATCCCGTGCGGTTGCCATCGGAGTCTTGGAGCATAGCTGCCTGCGTGGTACTGTGCAAAGCCTCACGGTCATGGCGCCTCATTCACTCGGTTCCGGCACCATTTCCTTCGGGCTCGTCTCGATCCCGGTGAAGCTGTACACCGCCGCGTCGTCCGGCGGCGTGAGCTTCAACCTGCTGCACGCCAAGTGCGGCAGCCGGATCAGGCAGCAGACGTTCTGCCCGGTCGACAACGAAGTGGTCGAGCGGGGCGCGCTCGTCAAGGGCTACGAGTTCCAGAAGGATCAGTACGTGCGCTTGACCGACGAGGAGCTCAAGTCCCTCGAGGGCGAGGCATCGAAGGTCATCGACATCGCCGAGTTCGTCCCGCTCTCCTCGGTGGACCCGATTTACTTCGAGAAGACCTACTACCTGGGGCCCGACAAGGGGGGCGAGAAGCCCTACCGGCTCCTCGCCGACGCGATGGCCAAGAGCGACAAGGTGGCGCTCGCTACCTTCGTGATGCGGGGCAAGGAGAGCCTCGTGCTCGTGCGGCCCGCCCAGGACGGTCTGATGCTGCACACCATGTACTTCGCCGACGAGGTGCGCGACTTCGGGGAGATCGAGAAGGGCAAGTCGGTGAAGCTCCGCGAGGGCGAGCTCGCGCTGGCCGAGCGGCTGATCGGCGAGCTGTCGCACGACGAGTTCAAGCCCGAGCAATACGAGGATGCCTACCGGACCCGGGTGCTCGACCTCGTGAACTCCAAGGTGGAGGGCAAGGAGATCACCGCCGCCGCGCCGGAGGCGCAGCGCGCCCAGGTCATCGACCTCATGGACGCGCTCAAGCAGAGCCTGGCCAAGCGGGCGGCGGCCGCGCCGGCCGCGGACAAGGCCCCCGCCCCGGACGCCAAGAAGCCCCCCGCGAAGGCGCCCCGGCGTGCCGCCGCCCCCGAGCGAAAGGCCCAGGGCGGCCGGAAGTAGCGCGCGGGCCCGGCCGACCGTCCGCGGCCTGCCGGAAAACCGCTCGCGAGTGACGGGCGGCGTCATCCCCCCGGGCGGGAAATTGCTCGATCCGCTCGGGAATTCACGTAGTTCCAGCCTGGCAACCGCATTGCACAGTCCTCCATCATTGCAGCTCGCACTCCTTACTCGATTCCCTGGGGGAGCAGATGATGAGGACGCTGATCGGCTGGACCGTAGGTGCCGCATGCGCCACCGTGATCGTGATCGTGAGCGGGGGCGGCGCGTTGCCCGTGCACGGCGGCCAGGACGTGAAGCACGAGCGGAAGGACATCGAGGCCTCGCGCCAGAAGCTGCGCGACGCTTACAAGTCGGGTGATCCCGCGGCCATCAAGGCCGCGCGGGAGAACTACCAGAAGGCCCGCAACGAGCCGGCCCGCGAGAAGCGGCGCGCCGGCGCGCAAGACCCGAAGTAACCCAGACGCGGCATTGCGGCCGATCGGGTCATTCGATGATCCGATCCGCGCGCAGGACGAACGACTGCGGGACCGTCACGCCGAGCGCCCGGGCGGTCTTCAGGTTCAGCACGAGGCCGAATTTCGTCGCCTGCTCGAAGGGCAGGTCGTCGGGGCGGGCGCCCTTGAGGATTCGATCCACGAATCCGGCCGCCCGCCGGTACAGGTCCACCCGGTCCGGTCCGTACGCGATCAATGCGCCCGCCTCGGCCACCTCCACCACACCGGCGGACACCGGAAGCCGGTGTTTCAGCGCCACCTCGGCGATCCGGGCCATGGAGGAACGGAGCAACGGATCATCCTGGAGCACCACGGTCCCCGCGCCGCCTCTCACCGCGGTTCGGAAGGCACCGTCGAAGTCGGCTTGATCCCGGATGTCGATACGCTGGATCTCGACGCCCAGCTTCCGGCCCGCCTCGTCGAGAGCCCTCGAGGTAGCCCGGATGCCGGGATTGGCCCCGAGACCGTTCTCGGTCGGATCCCCGCAGGAGCCGCACACGGAGGGGCGTGCCGACGAAGATGACGTCGACCTTCCGCTGCACGAGCTCCTCGAGCGCCCCCTGGAGCTGGGCGGCCGTCGTGGAGCTCCGGACCTCCAGCTGGATGGTCTGCCCGGGCTGATATCCGCGCTCGTGAAGGCGCGAACGAAGCCACCATCTCCCCAGCGCGATTCGGACTGATCGCTGGGCAACCCCACGTAGCCGATCGTCGGCACCCGTCGAGTCGGTTGCGCATCGGCCGGCACAGCGGCGTCAGGAAGGCAAGCGCGAGGGCGCCGAGACCCACCGCCGCCGTTCCCAGAGCGGCCCCTGGGGGGCGCCGCTCCCCGGTCAGGCCTCCGCGGGATGACGCCGGTGCCAGTCGGTCGCCGACTGGTAGGCGCGGGCGGCGGCCAGGATCGTGTTCTCCTCCCACGCGCGCCCCATGAGCTGCAGGCTCGTCGGCAGGCCGCGGGCGCCGAAGCCGTTCGGGACCGCCACCGCGGGAAGGCCCGCGCCGTTGCCGACCGCGCCCATCACGTCCCGCGCGGTCCCCCGGAGCGCGCTGCGCACCTCGGATCCGAGCATCGCGGCCACCGTGGCGCGCCCTGGGGCGACGAGCGCGTCGAGCGGGGCCAGCACGCGGTCCGCCTCGCGCGCCATCACCGTCCGCAGCCGCAGCGCCTTCACGTAGTCCTTGGCGAGGATCGCGTCGCGCGCGTAGGAGGTGTAGTGGTCCTCCGGCGCGGTGAGCCCCGCGATGCCGCCGCTTTCGATCAGGTCCTCGAACGCGCTCGCCGCCTCCGCGAACAGGATCGTGCGCGTGATGTCATCGTAGGGCAGCTCCGGCAGCGCGACCTCCTCGACGGTGCCGAGACCGCGCAGCACCTCGAGCGAGCGCGTGAAGTTCCCCCGCACCGCGTCCTCGCAGCCGTCGGTGATGCCTCGCAGCACCCCGAAGCGGAAGCGCCGCCCCGCCGGATCGTCCGCGCGGTAGCGGTAGGGCCGGTCGACGGTGGTCGGGTCCGCGGCGTCCCGCCCCGCGATCGCCTCGAGCACCAGGCCGCAGTCGTCCGCGGTGAGCGCGAGGGGGCCGAGCTTGTCGAGCGTCCAGCAGAGGGCCATCGCCCCGTGGCGGCTCACCCGTCCGTAGGTCGGCCGCAGCCCCGCGATCCCGCAATTGCCGGCGGGCGAGAGGATGGAGCCCCACGTCTCCGAGCCGATCGCGAAGGGCACGAGCCCGGCCGAGACCGCGGAGCCCGAGCCGCTCGACGAGCCGCCGCTCCACGCCTCCCGGTTCCACGGATTGACCCCGGGCCCGGTGAACGCGGCATTGGGCTGCCGGTAGCCCATGCCGCCGGCCAGCTCCACCATCGCGAGCTTCGCGCACAGCACCGCGCCCGCGGCCTCGAGCTTGAGGATCGCGGTCGCGTCGAAGTCGAAGCAGCGGTCCTTGAAGGGCGCCGCGCCCCACGTGGTCGGGATGCCGCCCGAGGTCGCGAGCAGGTCCTTGGCCCCGTACGGGATGCCGTGGAGCGGGCCCCGGTACCGCCCGGCCGCGATCTCCGCCTCCGCGCGCCGCGCCTGGTCGAGCGCACGGTCGCGCGTGACCGTGACCACCGCGTTGTAGCGCGGGCCGAGGCGCTCGAGGCGATCCAGGAAGGTCTCGGCCAGCGCGACCGGGGAGAGTCGGCGGTTGCGAATACCCTCCGCGAGCTGCCGCACCGGCGTGAAGACCACGTCCTCGGCCATTACGGCTCCGCGCGGTAGGCTGCGAAGGGCTGGGCCGGCTCGTCCGCGTTGGTGAGGCGCACCGCACGGAGGGCGTGCGAGGCCTGCACGATCGCCTCGATCGAGGTGCGCACCCCCGCGAGCTGCTCCTCGCTCAGGCGGCTGCCATAGCGGTCGCGCACCAGCGCCAGCAGGGTCTCCACCTCCGCGCGCACCGCGTCGCCCCCGCTCATGTCGGCCGCATTCTAGCGGAGCCGCGGATCGAGCGCATCCCGGAGCCCGTCGCCGAGCAGGTTGAAGCCGAGCACGGCCAGGAAGATGGCGAGCCCCGGCAGCGCGGCCACGTGGGGCGCCACGTTCATGTACTGCCGGCTGCTCGAGAGCATGCTGCCCCAGTCGGAGGTCGGCGGCTGCACGCCCAGGCCGAGGAAGGACAGGCCGGCCAGCGCGGTGATCATGCCGCCCACGTTG
>DATFGS010000048.1:0-2227 GCA_035249225.1 Candidatus Methylomirabilota bacterium
CCTGGGTGCCGCTCTACGTGCGGCTGCACTGGGCGTCGAGCCGCATGGAGGTGCGCAACCTGCGCCTGCACCCCAGCGGCAATCCCCGCTTCGACCGCGTCTGGATCGACGCGCCCCCCGCCGCGCCCGTGCCCGGCGCCCAGCGCTGAAGAGCCTCCGCCGCGCCGCGCGCCAAATAGGGCTGGGTGGGCGGTGTGTTCCGTAGTTGAGCAGTTGTTTAACCCGGGCGGCGGGAGCGGGCGGCGGTCGCCTGGACCGCGCCCTCCCGGATTGGGAACTCCTAACGCGAAAAAACAAAGAAGCGGGTCGTGGTCAGAGGCCGCACGCCCCGCGGCCCCCGCCCCGCCCGCTCCCCGCCGCCTAACTGTGCTTGCGCAGCTCGAGCCGCCCGATCTGGCGCCGGTGCACCTCGTCCGGGCCGTCCGCGAACCGCAGGGTCCGCGAGTGCGCCCACATCGACGCGAGCGGGAACTCCTGGCTCACGCCGCCGCCGCCGTGGAGCTGCATCGCCCGCTCCACCACGCGGCCGGTGATGTTCGGCACCGCCACCTTGATCTCCGCGATGGCCTGCCGCGCCGCCTTGTTGCCGACGGTGTCCATCATGTAGGCCGCGTGCAGCACGAGCAGCCGCGCCTGGTCGATCTCGATGCGCGACTCCGCGATGCGCTCGAGCGTGATGTCGTTGTCGGCGAGCGGCTTGCCGAAGGCGATGCGCTTGGTGGCCCGCTTGCACATCAGCTCGATCGCGCGCTCCGCCACCCCGATCTGGCGCATGCAGTGATGGATGCGGCCGGGACCCAGGCGCCCCTGGGCGATCTCGAAGCCGCGACCCTCGCCGAGCAGCATGTTGGCCGCGGGCACCCGCACGTTCTCGAACAGCACCTCGCCGTGGCCGTGGGGCGCGTCGTCGTACCCGAACACGGTCAGCATGCGCACCACCTTGATGCCGGGGGTGTCGCGGGGCACCAGGATCATGGACTGCTGCTTGTACTTGTCGGGGTTCTTGGGGTCCGTCTTGCCCATGAAGATGAGGACCTTGCAGCGCGGGTCGCCGATGCCGGACGTCCACCACTTGTGGCCGTTGATCACGTAGTGGTCGCCCTGCCGCTCGATGCGCGACTCGATGTTGGTCGCGTCCGAGGAGGCCACCTTGGGCTCGGTCATCGCGAAGGCGGAGCGGATCTTGCCCTCGAGCAGGGGCTGCAGCCACTGCTTCTTGTCCTCGGCGGTGCCGTAGCGCTCGAGCACCTCCATGTTGCCGGTGTCGGGCGCCGAGCAGTTGAAGACCTCCGGGGCGATGGGGGAGCGCCCCATGATCTCGCAGAGCGGCGCGTACTCGAGGTTGGTGAGGCCGGCCCCGCGCTCGCTCTCGGGCAGGAAGAGGTTCCAGAGGCCGCGCTCGCGCGCCTTGGCCTTGAGCTCTTCCATGATGGGAGGGATCTGCCACCTCGTCGGGCCGGAGTTGAGCTGATCGGTGAAGACCTGCTCGTTCGGCACGATGTGCTTGTTCATGAAGTCGGTGAGCTGCTCCATGTACATCTTGGTCTTCTTCGAGTACTCGAATTCCATGTGGGCCTCCCGGCGCCGGTGCCGCTGGTACGGTGTCCTTTCGCCCCTGACGTGGCCCCAACCCTAGGGCGGAGCCGGGCGATTGTCAACGCCCCGCCGGGGGGCCGCGTCTGGACTTGGGGGGCCCTCCGTGGTAGAAAAATGCGAGACTTACGCGACATCCGGCGCTGACCATGCTCTCGATCTCCGACACGGCTACCGAGATGGTGAACTGGGTGTTCCCCGAGCACGCGGGGGCGCCCGGGCAGATCCACGGAGGCCGCATGATGCAGTGGATCGCCACCTGCGGCACCATCGCGGCGGCCCGGGTCGCGCGCGGCAACGTGGTGCTGGGCGCGATGGACGACATCGACTTCCTGCACCCGGTCAAGGTGGGGGAGGTGGCGGTGCTGCGGGCGCAGGTGGAGTACGTCGGCCGGTGCTCGCTCGAGGTCGGCGTGCGCGTCTACGCCGAGAAGCCGGCCACCGGTGAGCGCGCCCTCACGCTGTCCTCCCACCTCGTCTTCGTCAAGGTCGACGAGCACGTCAAGCCGCTGCCGGTGCCCCAGACCGTGGTGCCGCGCGGGTCCGACGAGGAGTCCCTGCACGCGGCGGCGGGGGAGCGGCGCGCCCGGCGGCTCGCGCGCTTCGCCCGGCGCGCGGAGCGCATGCGCGAGGT
>DATFGS010000049.1:0-2996 GCA_035249225.1 Candidatus Methylomirabilota bacterium
AGCGTGAAGTCGGCCATCATCTTCTCCTGTTTGCGGAAGAAATACCGCGTGTCAAAGGCTTGCTGCTGGTAGCGCCCCATCAGGTAGCCGAGCCACCAGAGCGTGAAGGCGGCGGTGAGGCCGCCCAGCGAGACGGCGACGGTCCACGAGGTCAGCGGCCACTCCCGGGCGGGGGCAGCGGGGCGGCCTGCACGATGTCGTTGGCGATCTCGAGCGCGTCGGCGATGCGGGCGTACTCCGCGCGCTTGGATTCCGGCGTCTCCGGGTCGCCCGCCGCCGTGCGGTAAATCTGCATCGCCAGTTTGATGAGCTCAGGGCCGAGGGCGACCGCGAGCGGGATGAACATGGCCATCACTTGCCTCCGATCATGGCGAGGAAGGGCTGGAGGTCGGCGGCCAGCTTGGCGAACGAGTCCTGCGCCGCCGCGGCCAAGCCCTTGTCCTCGAACTGGGTGGCCGCGCCCCAGAGCGTCTTGGTGGCCGGATACGCCTGCTTGAACTTCTCGCCGAAGGTGCGGTAGGCGTCGCACGTGGCCACGGTGTACTGCTTGGCCACGCACGCCTGCGTCATGTGGCGCGAGACCGCGTCGAACTGGGTGGCGAGGCTCACGAGCGCGTCGCCCGTGATGATGATCGACTTGCTGGTGCTGGTGCAGCCCGTCAGGGCCACCGCCAGCAGTAGGGCGATGAGGGCATGGCGCATAGAAGGCTCTCCTATCTCAGCCGCGGGATCTGCGGGTCGATGCCCCACAGCCCGAGGGCCTTGAGCAGCGTGACCAGGATGAGGAGCACGGCGACGCCCCAGACGACCATCGGCACGAAGGCGGGCGTGCCCGGCATGAAGTGGCTGAGCACGTAGCAGACGAGCCACGCCAGCAAGCAGCACACGATGACGACGACGAAGAATTCGATCAGTCCCATGAGGACCTCCTATCCGGTCTTGAGTTGAGCGGCCAAGCGCGCCGCGCGCGCGCCCACTTGCCGCGCGTAGTCGCTGTCGAGCAGCTCGGCGGCGGCGGTGTCCCACTGCCCGGCCTGGGCCGCCGCGAGCAGCTTGGTGAACGTGCCCAGGCCCCCCGCGCCCATGGTGAACACGAGCTGCACGAACACCACGTAGCGGGCGGCCGACACGGCGGTCACCCACGGAAAGGCGCGCAGCAGCGCCACCTCGGCCTGCGCGATGTCGTAGTCGAGCAGGGCCTCGCAGAGGCTCAAGGGCAGCGGGTTGCGCATCAGGTGGCCATAGCCCACGGTCCAGTGGCCCCGGGAATCCTGATAGGGCACCTGGCGCAGCCCCTCGTCGGCCTTCAACTGCTCGCGCGGCGTCATGGCACCTGGAAGGGCGAGGGCCCGGGGCTGGCGGGCGCGGCGGGCTCCACGCGCTGGGGGGTGACCGGGGCCCGGTCGAGCGTGCGCCGGATCGCCTCCACGGCGGCCGTGACGGCGGCCTCGCGCGTCTTGACCTGGGCCATGAGCTCGGCCTCGGTGCGCACGGGCGGGGTGTCGTCCTTCATGGGGCTCGGCGCCATCTTGCTATCCAGGCGCCGGGCGGCCTGGATGAGCCCCATGATGAGCGCGACGAGGATGACGGGGCCCGAGGGCATCTCGACGGTCTTGGTGGCCAGCATCGCGGTGGTGAGCGCGGTGCCGCCCACGATGATCACGTCGTTGAGAAAGCCGATGACGAGGTTAAGCATGCAGCGGCACCGGATGCGGGTTGCCCCCGCGAGGCCCGACCGGCGGGCCCACCTCGTGCCAGGTGCGGAACCAGGTCGCGCCGCACACCCAGCAGCGCCCCTCGGTCTCGGTATAGGTCCAGGCCGCGCTGTCGGTCCGGCAATGGGGGCAGGCGCGCGGCATCCCCTCGCCGCCATACTGGCGGCAGCCGCGCACGCGGGCCGGCGCCGGGGTCTGCACGGCGGGGCCGAGCAAGCCCTCCTGCATGACGTGATGGCGGGCCATCAGGGCGCCCCGACTTTCTTCTTGAGCGCGGCGTACTCGGTCTTGACCTCGGCGAGCTGCTCGGTGAGCTCGGCCAGGCGCTCCTGGTCGGCGCGCGTCGGGGTCTTGCGGTCCTTGAGGTCGTCCACCTGCCGCTGCAGGCGCCGCGCGGTCTCGTAGAGCTGCCACTGAAACGCGCGATCGAGGCGGCCGGCCAGGGGGCTCAGCTCCTGCTTGACCCCGCGCTCGGTGGCCCAGCCCATCCAGGCCGCCGCGAGCCCGGTGCGCCGCTCGAGCGTGCTCACGGTGGCCAGGAGCGCGCTGCCGACCACGCCCGCGGCGATCAGGAAGGCCAGGCCGACCTGCCAGGCCTTGAGGCGGCTCACGAGGGAGGGGCGGCGGCGCCGCATGGCTCAGTCGTCCACCCAGGCGCACCACCGGCTGAAGGACTGGCGCGACTGGCGAAACGCGCTCCGCTCGGCCGGCGACATCGTGAGCACGCACGCCGCGCGATCCTGCCCGCGGGCGATCACCTCGTGCCCCCGCCGCAGCTCGCGCCGCTCGTCCTGCGCGAGGCGGAACTCGGCGGCCAGATACGCGGTCTGCGCCTCCGTGACGTGCTCCAGGCGGTTCTCGATCCGCCAGCCGCTCCAGAGGTTCGAGGCCACGTTGGCGCCGCCGATCAGCAGCAGGCTCACGATGAGCACGACGAAGCTGCCGGTCACCCCCAGGCGCCAGCGGCCGAAGCCGACCGTGAGGGTGTCCGGCTCCCCGTTCGCCATGCGCGCGTGTCCCCTTCGCCTGCGCCCAGGTGCCCGGCATCGCCCGCGCGGCATGTTAGCACACCGGGCGTCGCCTGACGCAAGCCTCCTGAGAGATGACGCACCGCATGACCTGATTCCCCGCGCCCCCCGAAATCTGTCAAGCACTATCACGCCCGCTAATAGTCGCCGCAAGGGCGCGTCCCACAAGGCGTCGCACGAAGGCCCTTGACAGACGGGCGTCGCCTGACGTAACAATCCTCGCGTGCCCCGCGCGTCTTTTACCTCACTGCCG
>DATFGS010000050.1:0-1486 GCA_035249225.1 Candidatus Methylomirabilota bacterium
CGCGCAGGCCCGCCGCGCGCGCGGCGGGCTCGACGGGTCCGACGTGGTGGTCTGGGGTGACGAAGAATCCCGGGTAGGGGCGGCCCGCGTCCAGGGCGAGGCCGCCCAGCAGCCCGAGCAGCACCGCGAGGCTCGCCGCGACGAGGAGCGAGGATCGCCGATCCCACCGCGCCATGCCAGTACTCTATACTGCGATTCCGTGACCGACCTCAGCGCCGTCTTCCGGCCCCGCGCCATCGCGGTCGTGGGCGCCTCCGATGACCCCGTCAAGATCGGCGGCCGGCCGCTGGCCTTCCTGCTGCGCCACGGCTACGCGGGGCGCGTGTTCCCGGTCAATCCCGCGCGCGCCACCGTGCAGGGCCTGCCCGCCTTCCCCTCGATCGGCGCGATCCCGGAAGCGGTGGACCTGGCCATCGTGGTGGTGCCCGCGGAGCGCGTGCTCGAGTCGCTCGAGGAGGCCGCGGCGCGGGGCGTGCGCGCGGCCATCGTGTTCAGCAGCGGCTTCGCCGAGGTCGGCGAGGCCGGGCGGGTCGCGCAGGCGCGGCTGCGCGAGCTGGCCGAGCGCACCGGGCTGCGCATCATCGGCCCCAACTGCCAGGGCTTCGCCCACCTGCCCTCGCGGCTCGTCGCCACCTTCGCCTCGCCGTTCCTCGAGCCGGGCCTCGCCACCGGGCCCATCGCCATGGTGAGCCAGAGCGGGGCCATGGCCGGGATGATCTACGAGATGGCGCGCGCGGCCGGGCTCGGCCTCAACTACTGGGTCAGCACCGGCAACGAGGCCGACGTGCAGGCGGCCGAGATCCTGGCCGAGGTGGTCGAGGACGAGGAGACGCGCGTGGCCTGCTGCTACCTGGAGGACGTCAAGGACGCGGCGCGCTTCCGCCGGGCGCTCGCGCGGGCCCATCGCCGGGGCGTGCCGGTCTTCGTGCTGAAGTCGGGCCGCAGCGCGGTGGGCCGCCGGGCGGCCTCCTCGCACACCGGCGCGCTCGCGGGGGAGGACGCGGTCTACGACGCGGTCTTCGCCGACTGGGGCGCGATCCGCTGCGCCGATCCGGCGGAGCTGCTCGCGCTGCCGCAGGCCTTCCTCCGCTACCGCGAGGCCGGGCGCCGCGTGGCGATCCTCTCCAACTCGGGCGGGCTCGGGGTGCTCTCGGTGGACCTCTGCGTGGATCTGGGCCTGGCGCCCGCCGAGTTCACGCCGGAGACGACCGCGGCGCTGCGCGCGGCGCTGCCGGACTTCGCGGCCGCGGCCAACCCGGTGGATCTCACCGCGCAGATGCTCACCGACCCGGGCATGCTCGTGCGCGTGCTGCCCGCGCTCGAGGCCGATCCGGGCGTGGACGCCATCGTCTTCCAGATCGCCCTGCTCGGCGCCGCGACCGATCTCGCCCGGCTGGTGGGCGACGTGGCCCGCGTCGCCGGGGCGACCCGGAAGGTCGTCGCGGTGAGCTGCCCGCAGCGGCCGGTGGTGGACGCCTTCCGCGCC
>DATFGS010000051.1:0-5089 GCA_035249225.1 Candidatus Methylomirabilota bacterium
CCGAGGTCGCGCAGGCTCTGGCGTAGGGCGGCGGTGTTGGGATCTGCCTGCGGCGTGCTGTAGAGGAGCACCCCGACCTTCGCGAGCCTCGGCGCCGTCTGCGCGTCGGCGCCGAGCGGCGCGGCCAGGAGGCCGCCAGCGAGGGTGCCGAGAAGCTGCCGGCGCGTCAGCATGTCACGGGCCCCCACTGTGAAGGGATACGGTCGGAACGGTGGAGCCAGGGTAGCGTCAGGCCGGGCTGGGGGTCAACTAAGGGGGCTTTGCGACGGCCAAGGCACGGGCGCCGTCAGCCCGGAAACATCCAGAGTGGCAAGGGGTTCCGCCCCGAGGCCGCTGTGCTAACATACCGCCATGGCTCGCCGCTCGCCCCTCATCGGCGTCAGCACCTCCATCACGGTCGGCGCCCATCCCGAGCGCGCGTACGTCAATTCCGCGTATCTGCACGCGGTCCAGCAGGCCGGAGGCGTGCCGGTGCCGCTGCCGCCGCAGCTCTCCGCCGCGTCGCTCGAGCGGCTCGGCGCGGAGCTGCACGGGCTCCTCCTGACCGGCGGCGGCGACATGGATCCGGCGCGGTTCGGCCAGGCGCCGCAGCCCACGCTGTACGACGTCGCCCCGTCGCGGGACACGCTGGAGACCTCGGCGCTGAACCTCTCGCTCGCGCGCGGGGTGCCGGTGCTCGCGGTCTGCCGCGGCGTCCAGGTGCTGAACGTGGCGCTCGGCGGCACCCTCCACCAGGACGTGGCCACCGAGCCCGGCACCCAGATCCCGCACAGCCAGAAGGAGCCGCGGGACCAGCCCACCCACAAGGTGAAGATCACGCCGGGCAGCCGGCTGGCCGAGACGCTGGGCACCGACGAGCTCGAGGTGAACAGCATGCACCACCAGGCGATCCACCGCCTCGGCCGCGGGCTCACCGCGGTGGCGTGGGCGCCGGATCAGCTGGTGGAAGGCGCCGAGATCAGCGACCCCGCGCGCTTCGTGCTCGGCGTGCAGTGGCATCCGGAGGAGCTGGTGGGCCATTCGGAGCCGGCCCGGCGCCTCTTCTCCGCGCTCGTGGCCGCGGCACGCAAATCCTGACCCCGCCCGGAGACGGGCCCGCTCCCGCCACTCGCTACTTCTCTCCCTGGGTCACGGCGCTCTACGCCGTGCTCACCGTCCTGCTGGTCGGCTTCTTCTACTGGAGCTGGGGGTCGCCGCTCGGGAATCTGGAGAAGCCGGAGGAATCGCTCGAGCGCCTCGTCTCCCGGGAGATGGACCTGCACGACGTGATGGACGAGTTATCCCGCTGGGAGCTGAAGCTCTACGAGCTCACCGGCACCGAGCCGGAGACGTTCGAGGACGCCATCGCCCGCTTCGACGAGCTGGACGAGGAGCAGCGCTCCGCCCGCACCGACCTCGATCTCGTGGTGCTGCTGGCCGAGAACGGCCAGCTCGAGCGCGCGGCCTCCATGATCGAGGCCCTGGAGGGCACGGACAGCGCGGCGGCGCAGTACGGGCGCTGGCTGGAGGCCGCCTACCTCGAGGCACCGTCGCCGCAGGACGCCACCCAGATGGCCGAGGAGATCCGCCGCGAGCTGCCGCACGACTGGTTCACCGACACCCTGGTGCGCCGCCTCGCGACGCGGGTGGACGACCCGGCGCTCCAGGCCGACGCGGAGGCGAGCATCGAGGCCCGCGGGCACGTCCTGCTCCGGCGGGTGCGGGCGCTCGCCATCACGGGCGTCGTGCTGTTCCTGCTCGCCCTGGTGCTCCTGTGGCGCCTGCTCCGCTCCGCGCGCGGCCCGCGTGTGGCGGCCGCGCCGCTGCCGCCGCTCTGGCGCGGCCTCGACGGGCTCGGCCTCTTCTTCCGCGCCGCCTTCGCCTACCTGCTCATGCCCGCGACGCTCGTCATGCTGCTGCCCCGGACGCCCGGCAGCACGGTGGCGATGGGGCTGCTGGGCGGGGTGCCGATGATCTGGTGGATCCGGCGCTACCTGCACGCCCGCGGCGAGACGCTCCGCGACAGCTTCGGCCTGCGCGTGCCGCAGGGCCAGGCCCTGCGGGTCGTCGGCTGGGGCATCGTGCTGCTCGGCCTCTCGATGGCGGGCGAGAGCCTGGCCTCGATGGGCCTCACCGCGCTCGGCGTCACCTCGCACTGGGCGGACGGCTTCCTCGAGGACTTCCTGTGGGGCTCGCCGGCCACCGTCCTCGCGGGCACGATCGACGGCGTGGTGTGGGCGCCCCTCTTCGAGGAGCTGGCCTTCCGCGGCCTGCTCTACCCCACCCTGCGCCTGCGCCTGCCGCCCTGGCCCGCCGCCCTGCTGAGCGCGGCGCTCTTCGGCGTGGCCCACGGCTACGGGCTGCAGGGCTTCGCGGCGGTCACGTGGAGCGGCATGATCTGGGCGCTCGGCTACGAGCGCTCGCGAAGCCTGCTGCCCGGGATGCTGGCCCACGCGGCCAGCAACCTGCTGGCCACCGGCAGCTTCCTGCTGCTGCTGCGCTTCTAGCCCGCGCTACGCGAGCGAGGTGTCCACGACCGCCAGCCGGTCCTTGCCCGGCGCGTAGGTGACCTCGCGGACGCCCAGCACGCCCCGCAGCTCCTCGACCGGGACCTTCATGGGGCCGGGCGACGGCGCGGCGCCGGGCGCGGGCTGCGGAAACGCGGTGGACCGCGCGGTGTGGAAGGTCACGTTGCCCTCCACCTTCTGCATGACCTGGTGGATGTGGCCGTTCAGCACGGTGACCGAGCCGAAGCGCTTGAGGTAGGCGAGAGCCTGCGCGGCGTCATCGGTCACCCAGCCCCACTGCGGGTACACCGCCCAGAGGGGGATGTGGGCGAAGACCACCACGGGCGTGCTGCCCGCCAGGCCCGCGACGTCGCGCTCCAGCCACTCGAGCTGCTCCGGCCCGAGGCGGCCGAGCCCGCCCACCTTGTAGTCGAGCACGTTGACGAGGCCGACGAAGTGCACGCCGCCGTAGTCGAAGCTCTGCCAGCCGCGGCCCGGCCGGCCCGCCGCGAAGCGATTCAGGTACTCGGTGCCGCCGTCCGCGAACACGTCGTGCTCGCCCGGCACGTAGAACGTGCGCTCGACGCCGGTGCCCTTGAGCGCCTCGCGGGCCAGGTCGAACGCGCCGGCCTTCTGCCCGTGGGTGATGTCGCCGGTGTGGATCAGGAACGCGGGCCGGGGCTCGAGCGCCTTGATGCGGGCGATCGCCGCCTCGAAGGTGCCCATCGCGTCCGGGTTCGCGGCGCCCTTGAAGCCGATGTGGGTGTCGCTGATCTGGGCGAAGCTGAAGCTGGCCGGTGCGGGCTGGGCCTCCGCCGCGCCGATCGCCCGGGACGAGAGCACCCCGCCCGCCACGGACCAGAGCAGCCCGGTCCCCGTCCACGCCATGCACTGGAGAAACTTCCGCCGGTCGACGCCGCGCTGATCGCTCATGATTCGCTCCTGACCACGACCTTGCCCGTCATCAGCGGGTGCAAGGTGCAGAAGTACTCGTAGGTGCCCGGCTTCGTGAACGTATAGGAGTAGGTCTCGTCGGTGTCGAGGCCCGGTGACCGGAAGATGTTCAGGGTCGAGGTCACCGTGTGGGGATCATCGTCGTGATTGATCCAGGTGACGGTGGTGCCGGGGCGGACGGTCAGCACCGCGCTCCCGAAGCCGTGCGCCTTGATCTCGACGCGCGGCCCCTCCGGCTGTGGCCGGGCCGGGCCCGCCGAGACCAGGAGCAGTGCGGCCATCATGGTTCCTGCCAGGGTCATCTGTCGCCAGGGGCTCATGTTCGTTCCTCCTCGCCCCTGCCAACGCAGCCCGGCCCCCTTCGTTCCGTGACGAAAAGAATGCGAGCCGGGAACGATCCGGCCGGCCCTGCGTTACGGTGATCGAAGGACCAGCGGGCCTGGCCGCGGGCGAGGAGCCGCGATGGCGAGGGACGTGGGCGAGGCCTATGATCACAGCATGGCGAGCTGGGGGCGGGGCGACGCGGGGGGGCTCGGGCGCGAGGCTCTGGCCTACGCGGACACCCTCTACAACCTGGCCCGCTACCTCACCCACAGCCCGACCGACGCGGAAGACCTCGTGCAGGAGACCTACGCCCGCGCCCTCACCGCCGCCCACCAGTACACGCCCGGGACCAATCTCAAGGCCTGGCTCTTCCGCATCCTGCGCAACACGTTCCTCAGCCAGTACCGCCACGAGCGGCACAATCCGACGGTGGGCGGGCTCGACACGGTGGCGCCGACCTCGCAGGGCGTGGAGCAGGCGCAGTGGCTGCGGGGCGACCTCGAGCTGGACCGTCTGCGCAAGGTGGTCGGCGAGGAGATCGAGCGCGCGCTCATGAGCCTGGGCGAGGAGGCACGCACCGTGATCCTGCTCGATCTCGAGGGGCTGACCGAGACCGAGATCGGCCAGGTCGTGGGCTGCCCGGTCGGGACCGTGAAGTCCCGGCTGTCGCGGGCGCGCGCGGCGCTCCGCGGGCTGCTGCGGGACTACGCGCCATGACGTGCGACGACGCCCGCGAGCGGCTCCTGGATGCCCGGCGCGGCCGGCTCGCCCCGGAGGCGCTCACCGCGCTGCGGGGCCACCTGCAGACGTGCGCGGCGTGCGCGCACCAGGATGCGGCGGAGGCGCTCCTGAGCGAGGCGCTAGAGAGCCGGCTCCCGCAGCACGCGGCGCCGGTGGCCCTCAAGCGTCGCCTGGCCGCGGAGTGGCCGGACGCGACGACGGCCGGCCCGGGTCCCTGGCAGCGCTGGGCGCGCTATCTCGTCCCGGCCGCGGCGCTGGCCACGGTGCTCCTGATCGTGGCGCCGCTGGCCTACCAGCGGGCGAGCGAGCGCGGCGCCGACCGGATGGTGGCGGAGGCGGTCAACGATCACCTGCGGGTCCTGGCGAGCCAGCACCCCCTCGACATCGAGAGCGGCGGGATCCATCAGGTCAAGCCGTGGTTCGAGGGGCGTCTCGACTTCGCCCCGGTCGTGCGCTTCGACGGCGACCAGGACTTCCCGCTGCGGGGCGGCGCGGTCGGCTACTACCTGGACCGCAAGGCCGCCGTCTTCGTGTTCAACCGGCGCCTGCACACGATCTCGCTCTTCGTCTTCCGCGCCGACGGG
>DATFGS010000052.1:0-2522 GCA_035249225.1 Candidatus Methylomirabilota bacterium
TCTGGTCGGCCGAGACGCAGCACGACCCGTACCTCCCCCTGGCCGTCGCGGCCACGGTGACCTCGCGCATCAAGCTCGGCACGTCGATCGCCGTGGCCTTCCCCCGGAGCCCCATGATCACCGCGCACATCGCGTGGGACCTCCAGAAGGCCTCGGCCGGCCGCTTCACGCTCGGGCTCGGCACCCAGGTGAAGGCGCACAACGAGCGGCGCTTCTCGGTGAAGTTCGAGTCGCCGGGGCCGAAGATGGCGGAGGCCATCCGTGCCATCCGCACCATCTGGGACTGCTGGCAGAACGGCACCAAGCTCAACTTCAAGGGGCAGTTCTACACCTTCGACATCATGACGCCCTTCTTCAACCCGGGGCCGATCGAGCATCCCAAGATCCCGATCTACATCGCGGCGGTGAACCCGCTGATGTGCCGCATCGCGGGCGAGCTGTGCGACGGCATGCACGTGCACCCGTTCAACAGCCCCAAGTACCTGCGGGAGATCGTCCATCCCGCGGTCGAGGAGGGGCTCAAGCGCTCCGGCCGCTCGCGCAAGGACTTCACCTACGCGACGGCCACCTTCGTGGTGGTGGGCGACACCGAGAAGGAGCGGGCCGCGCAGGCCCAGACCGTCAAGCAGCAGATCGCCTTCTACGGCTCGACCCGCACCTACCAGCCGGTGCTAGCCGCGCACGGCTGGGAGGACGTCACCGGCAAGCTCCACCGCAAATCGGTGGAGGGCGACTGGAAGGGCATGGCCGACCTCATCACCGACGAGATGCTCGACACCTACGCGGTGACCGCGACTTACGAGAACCTGCACGCGAAGGTCGAGGAGCGCTACCGGGGGCTGCTCGACCGCACCGGGCTCTACCAGCCCTACCAGCCGAACCTGAACGATCCGCGCCTGCCCGCGATGGTGCGGGCGTTCAACGGATGACCCTGGGAGCCGACATGACCGACAAGGTGCAGGTGGAGATCAAGGGCGACGTCGCCACCATCATGCTGAACAAGCCCGAGCGCCTCAACGCGCTCGACAACGAGATGTGGCACGGTATCGGCGAGGCGTGCAAGGTCGTGGACGCCGCCCCCGACGTGCGCGTCGCGGTGCTGATGGGCGCGGGCGGCTGCTTCTGCGCCGGCCTCGACGTCAAGGCCGGCTCGACGCTGAGCACCGCGCTCGAGGACATGTCGCCCGGCCAGGCGCTGGACCGCATCCGGCAGCACCTGGCGGGGCACCAGGCGTCCTTCTCCGCGGTGGAAGCGCTGCGGGTGCCGGTCATCGGCGTCATCCAGCGCGCGTGCATGGGCGCGGGCCTCGAGCTGTCCCTCTGCTGCGACGTACGCCTGGCCGCCGAGGGCACGCTGTTCTCCATACCGGAAGTGCAGCTCGGCCTAGTCCCCGACATGGGCGGCACCCAGCGGCTGCCGCGCACCGTCGGCATCGGGAAGGCCAAGGAGCTGATCTACTCCGCCCGGCGCTTCGACGCCGCGGAGGCGCTCCGCATCGGGCTCGTGCAGGCGGTGTACCCGGCGGGTGAGCTGCAGGCCCGCGTGGCCGAGCTGGCCGCCGAGATCGCCGCCAACGCCCCGCTCGCGGTGCAGGCGGCCAAGCGGGCGATCAACGGCACCTACTACGGCGACATGAGCGCGTGGCTCGACTGGGAAACCGCGCAGTGCTCGGGCCCGCTGCTCTCCGAGGACCGCAAGGCCGGCCTCAAAGCCGCCGCCGAGCGGAAGCGCGCCAACTTCAAGGGCCGCTAGGCCCGGAGGCCTTCATGGCAGATCTCTACGACCTGGGTGACAAGCCGCCGCTCGGCGAGGTCCCGAAGCGGATGCACGCGTTCGCGGTCCGGCAGAACCGCTTCGGCCAGCCCCGGGAGGCGTGGAAGCGCGAGGTGCTGCCCACGCCCACCATCGGCCCCGACGAGGTGCTGGTCTATGTGATGGCCTCGGGCATCAACTACAACAACGTCTGGGCCGCGCTCGGCCAGCCCCTCGACGTCATCGCGGAGCGCCTGAAGATGGGCGAGCCCGAGGACTTCCACGCGGGCGGCAGCGACTGCTCGGGCATCGTGTGGGCCACCGGCAAGGACGTCAAGAATGTCAAGGTCGGCGACGAGGTCATCGTGCACAGCGGCTGGTGGCGCCCCGACGATCCATGGGTGCTCTCCGGCAAGGACCCGATGCTGGCCGAGTCCACCCGCATCTGGGGCTACCAGACCAACTACGGCAGCTACTGCCAGTTCGCCCGCGCCCAGGCGCACCAGTGCATCGCCAAGCCGAAGCGCCTCACCTGGGAGGCCTCGGGCTGCTTCCTCCTCTGCGCCTCCACCGCCTATCGCATGCTGATGGGCTGGGAGCCCCACACCGTCGAGAAGGGCGACGTGGTGCTGGTCTGGGGCGCCACCGGCGGCCTCGGCAGCCTGGCGCTCGAGATCGTGCGCGCGCAGGGCGGCCGCGCGATCGCGGTCGTCTCCGACGACGCCAAGAAGAAGTTCTGCATGGACCACGGCGCGGTCGGGGTCATCAA
>DATFGS010000053.1:0-14619 GCA_035249225.1 Candidatus Methylomirabilota bacterium
CAGGACCTCCGCCGGCCAGGCGCGGGCATCCACGCGGGCGTGCCATTCCTTGATCTTGCCGTCCCGGTCGATCACCACCCCGACGCGCGCCGCGCCCTTCTGCGGGTCCGCGTTGGCGCCGTAGGCGGTGCCGATGGTCCGATCGGTGTCACAGATCAACGGGAAGTTGAAGGAGAACTTCTCGGCGAACTGCTTGTTCTCGGCCGGGGTGTCGAAGGACACCCCGAGGATCACCGCGTTCTTGCGGTCGTACTCGGCCTTGAGGTCGCGGAACCCGCAACCCTCGGCGGTTCAGCCGGGCGTGTCGGCCTTCGGGTAGAACCAGAGCACGACCGTCTTGCCCTTGAAGTCCGCGAGCTTCACGGGATTGCCGTTGTGATCGCGGCCGGTGAAGTCCGGCGCCTTGTCTCCCGGGTTGAGCATCGTATGGTTCCTCCGGCCGGGATTATAGCCGGTTGGTGATGTCGACGCTCGCGTTGCGCTCGGGCCGAGCCTGGCGGAGAATCGCCGCCGTGCTCCTGCGCACGGTGACGGCCGCTCTCCTAGACAAGATCCTCAAGGGTGCGAAGCCCGAGGTCATCCGCTAGATGGCGACGGCGGCGCCCCGGGTGCAGACGGTGCTGGGTCCCATCGCGCCGGCGGACCTCGGGCCGACGCTGATGCACGAGCACCTGCTGTGCGACATCCGCCACCCCGAGCAGCGGAAGCCCGACGATCTTGGCCCGGAGCTGGCGCTCGACAACGTGTGGGCGATCAACTACGGCACCGTGAAGGGGGCCGCGCGCAACTATCTACTCGACGCGAGGGACGTCGCGGCGTCCGAGGTGGCACGGATGGTCGCCGTCGGTGGACGGGGCATCGTGGATCTCTCCTCGGGCGGCCTCAGCCCCGACCCCCTCGGGCTGGTCGAGATCGCCCGGGCGACCGGCGCGCACGTGATCATGGGCTGCGGCCAGTACGTGCACGACTACCAGGACCCGGCCAACGCTACGCGCACCGTCGAGGACCTGGCCGAGGAGATCGTGGAGTCGGTGGAGGGCGGCGTGTGGGGCACCGATGTGCGCGCCGGCATCATCGGGGAGATCGGCTGCAGCGCGCCGTGGACGGCGCTCGAGCAGCGGGTCATGCTGGCCGCGGTGCTGGCCCAGCGGCAGACCGGGGCGGCCATCAACGTGCACCCGGGCCGGCATCCCGACCAGCCACAGGAGGCGGCCGACTTCATCCGCGTGAAGGGCGGCCGGATGGAGCGGGTCATCATCAGCCACATCGACCGCACCGTCTTCGACGCGGACCGGCTCGGACGCCTGGCCGACGCCGGTTGCGTGCTCGAGTGGGACCTCTTCGGGCAGGAGGCGTCGTACTACCGGCTGGCCGACATCGACATGCCGAACGACGCGATCCGCCTGCGGGCGATCCGGGGCCTGATCGACCGCGGGCACCTGGACCAGGTGCTCATCTCGCACGACATCTGCTACCGCTCGCGCCTGGTCCGCTGGGGCGGCCACGGCTACGGGCACATCTTCGCCAACGTGGTGCCGCTGATGCGCCGGCGCGGCTTCTCGGAGCGCGAGATCCAGGCCATCCTGGTGGACAACCCCCGGCGCCTGCTCACGATCGCCTGAACGGAGGGACTCCATGGACCTCACCGCCATGCGCCCGATGGATCTGGACCGCATCACCGAGCTGATCGCCGGCGCCACCAAGCCGGTCAACGTGCTCTGGCAGACGGACGACTCGATCGCCTTCGTGGCCCGCGGCCGCGAGGGCCGGAGCGAGTTCCACGTCGACCCGAGCGACGAGGTCATGTACATGATCCGCGGCGACATGAACCTGCACTACCGCACCCCCGACGGCGCCGAGAAGGTCGCGGTGATCCGGGAGGGCGAGATCCTCCACTGCCCGGCGGGCACCCCGCACTCGCCACGCTTCCCCACGGACGCCTACGTGCTGGTGCTGGAGCGCAAGCGGCGGGCGGGCGAGCACGATCGCTTCCTCTGGTACTGCCCGGCGTGCGACGCCCCGCTCCACCAGGCGGTGCGGCAGGTGGGCGACTGGCGCGACGATCCGGTGTCCGAGGTCTACGCGGAGTTCTACGGCGCCGCCTCGCACCGCACGTGCCGCCAGTGCGGGCACGTGGCGCCGGGTCAGCCCGCGTCGGTGGCCGGGTAGCTGCCGCGCCTCGCGCCGGACGCGCGGTCGAAGCAGTGGTAGCGCTTGAAGGTGAGCCACACCCGATCGCCGGATCGGAGGGGCGCCTGCCCGGGGGTCTGCGCGTGCACCTCGTGCTCGCCCACGCGGATGCCGAGCATGGTGGCGTTCATCATGGGCAGGCTGAGGGTCTCCGC
Source organism: Candidatus Methylomirabilota bacterium (assembly GCA_035249225.1). Lineage (GTDB taxonomy): Bacteria > Methylomirabilota > Methylomirabilia > Rokubacteriales > CSP1-6 > CAMLFJ01. The sequence continues at coordinate 2,346 of DATFGS010000053.1, forward strand.
GACGGTACCCGCGACGGCCCCGGGGCGCTCCGTGGCCGATACCTCGACGTCCTCGGGGCGGACGCCCACCTGCACGTCGCCCAGGTCCCGGGCGTCCGCCACGTGGCGCGCGTCGACCAAGCTGATCGGCGGCGTGCCGACGTGTCGGTTCAGGAAGCCGGCCACGAACACGTTCCGGGGGTGCCGGTAGATCTCCTCGTAGGTCCCGACCTGCTCGATGCGGCCCTGGTTCATGATCGCGATGCGGTCGGCCAGGATCAGCGCCTCCACGTGGTCGTGGGTCACGTAGACCGTGGAGATGTTGAACTGGCGCAGCAGGGTCTTGAGGTTACTGCGGTACTTCTCCCGCAGCGCCTGATCCAGGTTGGAGAAGGGCTCGTCCAGCAGGAAGACGCCCGGGTCCCGGGTGATGCAGCGCCCCAGGGCGACGCGCTGCTTCTCGCCGCCGGAAAGCGTGGTCGGCCGCCGGTCCAGGAGGTATTCGAGCTCCACGCCCATCAGCTCGCTGGTCCGCCGGTACTTCTCCCGTTTCATCGCGTCCATCTCCGGCGTCTTCTTCCGGAAGAGGAAGTAGGCCAGGACGTTCGTCCGCGAGGTCATGTGCGGGTACAGCGCGTAGTTCTGGAACACCATCCCGACGCGCCGATCGCCGGGCGGCACCTCGTCCACCTTCACGCCGTCGTAGCGCACCTCGCCCGCCCCGACCGGCAGCAGGCCGGCGATGATCTTGAGCAGCGTGGTCTTCCCGCAGCCGCTGGGCCCCAGGACGACGAGCGTCTCGCCGTCGAAGACGGTCAGGCTGAGGCTGTCGATGCGGAACGAGGGCCGCGCGGGGGCCGCGACGTGACGCGGCACCCCGACCGCCCTCGCCTGGCCTGCGCCCTGCGGCGTCGCCGAGATGTTGATCAGGTCGATCCGGGCCATGGCGCCGCTCCCGCCGGCTTCGAGGCTACAGGGGATTGCGCGTCGTCAGGGCCAACTGGCCCCGGGTGGGCTCCGCTCAGCAGAACCACGCCTCGGTGAGGCGCGGCGGGCGCTTCCGGCCCTTGGCCATGCCGGGGGCCACGCGCGCCGGCACGGGCCCACCCGCCGCCTCCGCCGCCATCGCGCGCACGCGATCGAAGATGGCGGGCGCGTCGGCCTTCATCTCCACCGCGCGGGCCACCAGCTCCGCGGTCTCGACCTGGAGCCGGTCCATGCGCGGATCGGGATGGGTCCACCGATACGAGAGGGTCTCCTGCTCGAGCGGGCCCCGGTGCGGCCGCAGCGCCTCGGTCTCGAGCAGCAGCGAGCCCGGCGGCACCAGCAGCCGCAGGCCGTACTGCACCGGATCCACGTGATCGATCAGCCCCTCGTCCGCGAGGAAGTCGAGCCACGCGCGGTGATCATCGAGCGTGGTCCACGGCGTGAAGGCCACCCACGTCGGCCGCAGCGTGATGCCGGCCTCGCGCGTGGCCGCGAGCGCGGTCAGGATGTCGGCGCGCGTGTGGCCCTTGTCGAGATGCGCGAGCACCGTGTCGCTGAGCGACTCCGCCGCGGAGACGATGAAGAGGCAGCCGGCCTCGGCCAGCGCGGGCAGGCGCGCGCGGTGGCGCAGCAGGTGCTCGATCTTCGCGGTGACGTCGAAGGTGACGTCCGGCCACTCGGCGTGCAGGTCCCGCGCGACGGCGAGCGCGTGGGTGGGCCCGTTCAGGAAGTCGGGATCGCCGAACGTCACGTGGCGGGCGCCCGCCTCGACCTGCTGGCGGATGTCGGCCAGCACGATCTCGCGCGGGACCGCGAAGAAGCGCCCGCCGTACACCGGCGGGATCGGGCAGTGCCGGCAGCGATGCAGGCACCCGCGGCTCGACTCCGCGTACGCGACCAGGTCCATCCGGCCGTCGTGCTCGACGTGCGCGTACGACTTGATCGCGGGCAAGCCGGCGCGGCTCGGCACCGGGAAGTCGAGGCGCGTGAGATGCGGCGCCGCGGGCTGTCCCGGCCCACCCACCGCGGGCAGCGGCCCCGGGTCGCCCCGCTCGAGCGCGTCCACCAGCGCCAGCAGCGGGGCCTCCGCCTCGCCGCCGATCACGCTGTCGGCGCCGTGGGCGAAGAGGTACTCCGCGTTCAGCGTGGCGTAGAGCCCGAAGAAGCAGACGTGCGCGGCGGGATTCACCGCGCGGGCGTGCGCGGCGATTTCGAGCCCCAGGCGCAGCGCGGTGTGCATCGGCACCGAGATCGCGATGATTCGCGCCCGCGCGAGCTTCTCCGCGTCCACCGGCTCGACCGAGACGTCCATCAGCGCGGGCCGGTACCCGGCCCGCTCCAGGAACGCGGCCGGCCAGGCCACCGCGAGCGGCTGGTGCCCCAGCTCGTAGCAGGCCACGAGGAGGATATCGCCCGGCTCGCGCATCGCGGCCAGTCTACACCTCCGGATCGGCTCGCTCGGGCTGCGCCTCGAGGCGCCAGAAGAGCCCGACGGCGGGCACGGTGAGCACCATGAGCGCTGCCGCGAACAGTAAGGGCACCGCGGGATCGCCGGTGAGATCGCGCAGCCACCCGGCCAGCGTCTGCGAGACGGCCATGCCGAGATAGAAGAGGCTGTAGAACACGCCGAATGCGGTGGCCAGGTGCTGGGCGGGCACCGCGCGGGGGAGCAGCGCCATCATGATGCTGGGCGGCAGGCCGAGCAGGATGCCGGTCACCACCATCCACAGCGCGGGCATGGGGGCGGAGGCGATGGCGACCATGCTGGCGGCGGCCACCAGGCAGCCGGTGACGATCAGCAGCTGCGGCCGGTTCACGCGGTCCGCCACGAAGCCGCCCAGCGGGACCGACACGATGCTGATCCAGAGCGCGGCGCCGGTGATCAGCCCCGCCTCGCTCACCGAGGCGCCGCGCGACATCAGGAAGCTCGGCGCGAAGCTCGCCACCACGATGATGCTCGCGTTGAGCAGCGCCCAGCCCACCCCCGCGCTGATCGCCAGGATCCACACGCGCCGCGGCACGTTGAGCTGCAGCCGCGCGGCCTCGCCGCCCCCGGCGTCCGGCGGGTCCTGGTAGACGAGCGCCATGACAGCCAGCGCGAGGGCGGCGGCCGCCACGGTGGCGTACTCGGCCACCCGCCACGAGGCGAGCAGCGCGAGCGGCCCCAGCATCATCAGGGCCAGCGCCATGCCGAAGGGCCACGCGGCGAGCATCAGGCCCAGGGAGGTCTGCAGCTCCTTGCCCCGGAACCAGTCCGCCACCATCCGCGCCAGCATGATGTTGACCAGCACGCCGCCGATGCCGGACAGCGTCCGGCCGAGCGCGGCGGTGTGGAAGCCGCCCGCGTAGGAGACGAGCATGCCGCCGACGATCATGAGCCCGAGGCCGGCGAAGACGAGGTGCCGGCTGCCGAAGCGCTGGCCGAGCAGGCCGCCCGGCAGGGCGAACACCACGCCCGGCAGCATGAAGAGGCCCATCAGCAGCCCCACCTGCGCCCAGGAGAGGTCGAAGGCGGTGACCAGAAACGGGGTGAGCGCGGCGATGGACTGGAACTGGAAGCCGAGCGACGTGCGGGTGAAGAAGATCACCAGCAGCATCGCCCAGCGCCGGCTCACGGCGTGTTCCCCGGGACGGCCAGCGCGAAGGTGCCGTGGCAGGCGGGGCAGTCGAGGCTCCGGCCGTCGGCGAAGCGGCCGCCGCCCTTGAAGACCTGCTGGGCGCCGCAGCGCGGGCAGGGGCCACGCACCTCCGCGAGCCGCCGCTCCTCGCGCGAGCGCTTGACCGCCATGATGATGCCGGCGGTCAGGAAGGTGGGCACCAGGATGAAGTGCGCCACCGGGATGAAGAGGCCGCCCAGGGCCAGCGCCCAGAACATGCCGAGCCCCGCGAAGGCGCGGGCCACCCGCTCGCCGGTGGACTGCTCGATCACCACGGCGGTGGCCGGGCGCGGCTCGAAGCCGAACGCGGTGAGCGAGATGGCCACCTGGATCTGGGGCATGGGAAGGATTATCGGGCGATCGGGTCAGGTCCGGTGGCTGATGCGATAGATGCGGCCCGCGCCCTGGTCGGACAGGTAGAGCGCGCCGTCGCGCCCCACGATGAGATCCACCGGCCGCCCCCACGCCGCCGCGCCCTCGAGCCAGCCGGTGGCGAAGTCCTCCACCCCCGCCGGCTTGCCGTCGCGGAAGCGCACCCGCACCACCTTGTAGCCGGTGGGCACGGTGCGGTTCCACGAGCCGCGATAGGCCACGAAGAGGCTGCCGCGATACTCCGGCGGGAACTGGGTGCCGGTGTAGAAGACGAGGCCGATGGGCGCCGAGTGCGCCTGGATCTCCACGGTGGGCGGCGTCACGCGGTCGCAGCGCGCGCCCTTCTCGAAGCGATCGTCGGGGATCGGCTTGCCGCCCACCGTCAGGCAGTCGGGCCAGCCGTAGAAGCCGCCCTCGCGCACCTCGGTGATCATCTCGGGCGGCACGTCGTCGCCGCGCCAGTCGCGCTCGTTCACGGTGGCCCAGAGCGCGCCGGTGCCCGGCTGGAAGGCCAGGCCCACCGCGTTGCGCAGACCCGAGGCGAAGATGCGCTCGCCCGAGCCGTCGGCGTTGTAGCGCAGCACCGCGGCGCGGCGCTTGTCGCTCTCGCGGCACACGTTGCAGGAAGATCCCACCGAGACGTACATCGCGCCGTCGGGCCCGAAGACCACGGTGCGCGTCCAGTGCCCGCCGCCCGCGGGCAGACCCGGCACGATCACGGTGGGCTGCATGGCCTTCATGGTGGTGGAGTCGTAGCGGAAGCGCTGCACGCGGGAGTTCTCCGCCACGTAGAGCGCGCCGTCCTTGAAGGCCAGGCCGTGCGGCTGATCGAGCCCGTCCACCACGGTCTGGATGCCGTCGGCCTTGCCGCGGCCGTTCTTGTCGGGCAGGGCCAGCACGCGGCCCTTGGCCGGCTCCGAGACCAGGAGGACGCCCGCCGGGTCCAGCGCCATGAAGCGCGGGCTGCCCACCCTGGCCGCGAACACCTCGATGGCGAAGCCCGCGGGGACCTTGAGCGGCGGCTCGTTCTGCGCGCCGGCGACGACCGGCCCCGCGAGCAGCGTCAGCAGGAGCGCGGCGACGACTCTCACTTGCGCCCGCGGCGGTACCACTCGTAGATCTCCTCGCCGGTGGTGAACCACACGCCGGGCTTCTTGCGCATGTAGTCGTAGACCGCCTCGAAGTACTTGATGCGGTGCGGGACGCCGGAGATGTAGGGATGCACGGCCAGCGCCATCACCCGCGGGTTCCTCGCGCCTTCGGCGTAGAGCCGGTCGAACTGGTCCTTCGCCCGCTGCAGCCAGGCTTCCGATCCGTGGTGCTGGATCACCATCATCGGGATGTCGTTCAGCTCGAGGGTGTAGGGCACGGACACGAGCGGCCCCGTCTTGGTGCGAATCTCGTAGGGCTGATCGTCGTTCACCCAGTCGGAGACGTACTCGATCCCCTCGGCGGCCAGGTGGTCGAGCGTCTCCCACGTCTCGGTGAGGCCGGGCCCGAGCCAGCCCTTCGTCTTCTTGCCGGTGAACTTCTGCAGGAGCTCGATGGCCTGGCGGATGGCCGCAGGCTGATCCGGCAGGAGATGCATCGCCCCCTGGATCACCCCGTGGGCCATGAACTCCCAGCCGGCGTCGAGCATGGCGCGGGCCACCGGCTCGTAGGACTCCACCACGTGGGCGTTGATCGCGGTGGTGGCGCGGATCTTCCGCTTGTTGAGCGCGTCCAGCAACCGCCAGAATCCCACCCGCATCCCATAATCGTGCCAGGCCCAGTTGGGCACGTCCGGTACGGTAGCCACGCCCTGCGGCGCGGTCAGGTACTGGCGCGCCATCGCCTTCTCGATGTCCCACTCCTCGACGTTGACGATGGTCCACACCGCGATGCGGGCGCCTTTCGGCAGGGACCACGGCGGGCGGGTGGCGATGGGCGAGTAGTCGAAGCGGTCGCGGGGTAGCTTCACCGGGCTTTCTCCTCCTCGCGAAGTGTACGGCAACGGCTAGCGCTCGGCCACCGCCGTGGCCAGTCGGGGAGTGCCCCGCGCGCGAGGCACTGAACGCCGCCTCAGTGCACCGTCCGCTGTGAAGCGACGGCCGTGTCGCCGAGGCAAACCCGCGCCACGCCTGACGGCCGATAGTGGCACGCGTGCTGCTCTGCTCGCCGGCATGCGGACGATCATCGGCATTCTCCACGGGCTCCTGTTCATGGTCGTGGCGGCGGGCTCGGCCGATGCCGGCATGGTGCGTCACGTCCACCGCGCGGACGTGACCTGCGAGGGGCAGTCTCCCTGCTACGGCAGCATCCAGGCCGCGGTGAACGCGGCGCAGCCCGGCGACACCATCCAGATCCAGGCGGGTGGCTACGTCGAGCAGGTGAGCATCGTCGCCAAGAATGCCGGGGCCACGAATCCGGCAACCCGGATCGTCATCCAGGGCGCTCCTTCCGCGCCGGTCGGCAGCGTGGTGCTGCACGGCGCCGTCGGCCAGTGCGCGAATGGGCATGCGATCCAGATCCGGCAATCGCGCTTTATCACGATTCGAGGGTTGAGCATCACGGGCGCCGGCGGCGCCGCGATCACGCTGGCGGGCGGCGGCGATCGCAATCTCGCGGTGCACCTCGAGCGCAACCGCATCGCGGGCAATGGCGGCCCCGGTTGCGACGGGGGCATCACGATCGGCGCCGGGAATGTCGGCACCGTGATCGTCAACAACCTGGTGCTCGCCAACGGGCGGAACGGCATCGCGACGGTGGACGGAGAGGGCGGCCCGCACACGCTGGTGCAGAACACGATCCACGGCAATGGCTGGAACGGGATCAGCGCGACCCGGTCGCACGTCTTCCTGCTCGCCAACAATGCGATCACCGGCAACGGGACTCAGAGCGGCTCCGCGGGGGGCCGGGCGGGTGTCAGGCGCGAGCCCGCGCCGGTACCGCTGGCGATCGTGCTCCGGAACAACTTGATCTGCGGGAATCGCCTGGGCGAGATCGACGGCGCGGTGCTGGACGGCGCCGACGGCGCCAATCTCACTCCCGGCGGGACGGAAGGCCCCGGCGTGACCGCGAGCCCCGGATGCGAGAATCCCGCGCTCGTCTACCGGAGCCTCGCCGGCGCCGATCACGCCGCGAGCACGCTCGACGATGATCCGACGCCGGCGGTGGCATCGCCGCTGATCGACCGCGGCCTGGACCCGCGCACGCTGCTGACACCTGATCTCAACGCGCGGTTCGAGGCGGATTACTTCGACGAATCGGTGCGGCCAGCCCCCGGCACCGTGGGGAGCCCGGCGCGCTTCGATATCGGCGCGGCGGAGGCGCGGAGTGACGCCCAGCCGCCCGGGGTGGTCTTCCAGACCCCCCCGGCGAATGCGCACGTGCGCGGCACCGTCACGGTCCAGGCGCTCGTGACGGATCCGGGTGGCGCGGTGGCGACGGTGGTGCTGCGCGGCGACAGCCAGGAGCTGACGACGACGCTCGCCCCGTCCCCGCCGGCCAGTCCGGTCACGGCCACCGCGTCTTGGAACACGCTCGCCCTCGCGGACGGCACGCACACGCTGACCGCATCCGCCACGGACCGGGCCCAGAACGGCGGCACCGCGAGCCGGCCGGTCATCGTGGACAACACCCCGCCGGACACGCAGATCACCGGCGGCCCCGACGGCTCGATCAGCGAGCCTTCCGCGACGTTCACCTTCGCGGGCACGGACAACCTGAGCCCGGCCGCCGGGCTGGTGTTCGCCTGGCGGCTCGACGCGGACGCCTTCACCCCGTTCGCGGCGGTGACCAGCGCCACGCTCTCCGGCCTCGCCGCCGGATCGCACGCGTTCGAGGTGAAGGCGCGCGACCTGGCCGGCAACGAGGATCCCTCCCCGGCGCGTCGCACCTTCACGGTGGCCGAGGGCGTCCAGGTGACGATCACGGAGCCCGCTGGCGGCGCGACCGTTCCTTCGGGACTGCTGCTGGTCCGTGGTACGGTCGCTCCTGGTGGCATCGATGCGGGTGTCACCGTCAATGGGGTCGTGGCAGCGAAACAGGGGAGCTCGTTCGCGGCGATGGTGCCGGTGACAGCGCCGTCGGTCACGCTCACCGCCGTCGCCACGACCGAGTCCGGGGGCACGGCCACCCACGCGGTCACGGTTGCCGTGTCCGACCTCGGCGAGAACGCTCTGGCGCTCCGCGCTCATCCTGGGACGGGAGGCGTGCCGCTGACGACATCGTTCTCCCTGGTCGGGGGGCCCGTTCCGGCGCGCGTCGAGCTGGACCTCGATGGCGACGGGCAGACGGACTTCGACGGGCCCACGCTCGACGGCCAGACGTTCACCTACACGACGGCGGGACTGTTCTTCCCGAGAGTTCGCGTCGTCGACGCTCAGGGCACGGTCTTCACCGCGACCGGGCTGGTGGAGGTGCTCGACCCGGCGGCTCTCGAGCCGGTGCTCCAGGCGCGATGGAGCGGGCTCCGCGATGCGTTGAGCCGGAGCGACGTTCCCGCCGCGGTCGCCCTCTTCGCGGGCGCCTCGCGGGATGCCTACCGCGATCAGCTCACCGCCCTGGCCGGCGTCGGCGCGCTGCCGCAGGTGGCGGCGGACCTGGGCGCCCTCACTCCGGTCAAGGTGCTCGACCGGGCGGCCGAGTACGAGCTACGCGCGGTCCAGCGGGGCACGCTCTACTCCTTCCACGTCCTCTTCGTCATCGACACGGACGGCATATGGCGACTACGCGTGTTCTGATCGGAGCGACCGTCCTCACGGTGTTGCTGAGCGCGGGGCCCGGTGCGGCGCAGGAGGACGATTTCCCGCTCCGGCCCTCGGCGGGGCCCTACCGCGGCGTGGTCGTGGACGACAAGACGGGCCAGCCGCTGCCCTCCGCCGCGGTGATCATACTGTGGCAACGCCTCGACGATCAGATCCAGGGCCTACGCCGCCTCTCGGGAGCGCGGGAGGTCTTCACGAACGAGCACGGCGAGTTCGTCCACGACGTGGCGCGCGTGGAAGGGCGCCTGCCGCCGCGGACCTTCGCCCCCCGCATCGTGATCTTCCGCCCCGGCTACGCCCCGCTGCCGAACCGGCCACAGCTCTTCCCGCCCGGCGTCGCCGCCGCGCGCTTCGCCGAGGCGGGGGCGGCGGCGCGGCTCACCCCGGTCACGGACTACGAGGATCGCGCGGAGGCCTTCAACACCTTCGTCGCGATGCTGAGCGCCGCGCAGCTCTTCCCCGCGACCGAGCTGCCGGAGACGTCGGAGCTGATCCGCTTCGAGCTGGAGAGCCTGGGCGCGCGGCCGATGAAGCCGGCTACCGGGGGAGGGCGATGATTGCGTGGGTTCGGTTGGTCGCGGTGTGCTGCGCGCTCGTTGTGGTTGGACCGATGGGGGCCTCGTCGCAGGAGAGCCAGGGATGGGACCGGTACCTGGACCGGCCTCGAGGGCCATATCGAGGGCAGGTCGTGGACGCTGAAACCAAGGCTCCACTGGTTGGAGCCGTCGTGGTGGCTCTATGGTGGCGGAATCGAGTTTATCCGTTCCACTCGGTCGCTGAGCACTACGCGGTTCGCGAGACCGTTACCGATGCGGAGGGGAGGTTCTTGCTTGATGCCAAGGCCGTGGAGGAAGGCGCTCCCCGGCGAACATACCATCCCGAGTTCCTCATCTTTCAACCCGGGTACGGGTCGTATCCGAGAAAGCACGTGTCGCCTACAGGGTTCACGGGCGGCATATTCGAGGGGCAGGGGACCATCGTGGAGCTACCACGCCTGCCTGTTCGGGAGGAGCGTCGGAAGCACCTCTTCCTCTTCGATCCGCATAGCTATTCAGACACGCCGTTCAAAGACATTCCAGTATTTGTAGGCAAGTTCAACGAGGAACGAGTCGCAATTGGACTAGAGCCCCTGTCTCCACCGGAGTAACTCTATGCAAATGGCACTAGCGGCACTGCTAGCAGCAGCGGTACTGTTCAGTCCGATTGTCGCGCGTGGATACGAAGTTGAGACGCACGGTGCGATTACGAGAAACGCGGCCACCGTCTCTACGCTGGATGAAGTTCTCCGGGTTCGACTCGGGCTAGGGAATGGACTTGGGACGGCGATTCGTGGGCAGGTATTGACGGCATGGCTGGGCCAAGGCGGCCGGCGGGAGGATGATGTCCTTCGGTTCTTGAATCACTTCCACAACCCGCTCGCAGACTGGTCTGCGGCGGGCCTGCTAGGCAGTGTCGGTCAATCATCCATTCTCTGGGGCCAGAATACGACGCTCTCGGGCTGGTCGTGGCAGGACGTCCGGAACACTTACTTCGAGGCGCTGACACGGTCGCTTCGGTCCGATCGAGAGACAAGCCTGGCGAGAGCCTTCGAAGGTCTGGGCCGTCAGGCACATCTCGTCCAGGATGCAGCGTCCCCCGCCCACACGCGGAATGATCCTCATGCCTTGTTCAACTACGAGTCCCTGGTGGAGCAAGTTCGGCGGCAAGACCAGAATGTCTTCGCTTCGTGGCTGAGTGGCTCGCCCGATTCGCCGGGAGCCCCCGACGCCGGGTGGCGGACACTCGACAGCAATCAGCTGGCGTCGGTTGCGACCGCCCGGCTGATCGACTCCGACCGGTACCTCGGCGGGAACCCAGGCGTCACATCTGACCCGCTCATCGGCCTGGCTGAGTACACGAACGCCAACTTCTTCAGCGAGGACCGGATCTTCACCGAGAACGACCCCGACACGCTGAAGCGATTCCCGCACCCCAGCCGGACCAGCGTGACCGAGCAGGACTTCGACGTCGTCGTCAATGGGACGACGGTCAAGCGACGCTACTTCGTGAAGACCGCCGACGGCGCGATTGGCTATCGCCTGGCCACCGTCGGGCTTCTCCGTGACTACCATCAGCGCTTCAACCTGGACTGGACGCGGTTCCGGGAGAGTCCGGCTCTCGATGAAGGTGTCTATCGCGATTATGCGGCGCGCCTGGTGCCCCGGGCCGTCGCCTACTCGACAGCTCTCCTGGACTACTTTTTCCGAGGGCTCGTGGTCCCCTTCGGGGACGATCGAGCGTTCGGGTTCGAGAATGGCAATGACGAGGCCATGGCGGGGACGTTCAGCCTGTACTACGACGACGCGGGCGATGTGCGGCGCCCGGTGCCAGGCGCCCAGTGGACGCGAGCCGTGGCGCCGTTCGGTGTCGTCGAAGACCTCCAGGTGTCGGCGCCGAGCAGCCCGCCGGCGAAGGAGCCGGGGAAGTACATGCTGGTGTTCCGCGGGGCCCTGGGCACTGAGCGGGACGCGGTGGTCGGCCGCCAGGTCTTCATAGACTCCGTGATGGTCGCGCGCCTGGTCAAGCGTAGCGACGGAACGCCCCATCATGGAGCGGCCGTCCAGGCAATCGACGTGCAGAGTGGCTCGGTCCTCGCGTCGGGAGTCACCGATCAGGATGGACGGGTGGAGCTGGCCTGGAAGCCCGGCCGGACGGTGCTCTTCATCCCGAGCGTCAACTTCTTTCCGATGTACTGGGCCGGCGCCAGCACGTTCTCGAGCCGCATCGAGGGCGGACGGATCGTCCAGACGACGGATCTGGATGCGCAGCGACAGGTGACGATCCCGGTGCCCCTGATCCTGGCCGCGTGGCCGGAACGAATCGAGGCATGCACGGAAGAGCAGCTCTTCACTCATCAACCGAACGGGTCCTTCCGGCGGAGCGTGCCGCTGGGCAACGGGCTGGCGGACTTCGTGAGCGTGCTCTACGGAGTCAATCTCATCACGTTCATCCGTGACGACAACGGGCAGGAGATTGAGCTGTGCGGCAACACATCCCTCGGGTGCGTGGATCCCCGGGCCGCCTTCGTCGCGGAGGACGTCAACCGGGTTGGCCAGGTCGTGGGACGCCTCGTGCGCGACATGTTTGCCCGACACGTGCGGCAGATCATCAATGCGGAGGGCGGTGAGCCGGTGGGACAGCCGATCTGCGACACGGAGTACGCCGAGGTCGAGATCGTGCCGGTCACCGTTGCCGAGGAGTAGCCGTTGACTCGTCGGGAGCGCCGTCCTAGGATGGCGCTCCCGGATCGAGCGTGGCCAGCCAACGTCTCCTCACCGTCGTGCTCGCGCTCGGGATCATCCTGTCCGCGGCCACCGCGCGCGGGGCGCCGCTCCCGGAGAAGATGCCGCCCGCGGGCTTCGCCTCCGTCGACGGCCCCACCGGCGGCCGCACCCTTGCCGGCACCTTCAGCGGCAATGCCCGCTCCGCCGCCGCGATCCTGGGCGGCATGCTGGGCGCCCTCCGCGCCTACTTCGACGGCGCGCCGACGGT
>DATFGS010000054.1:0-2563 GCA_035249225.1 Candidatus Methylomirabilota bacterium
GGTGTTCGGCTCGTGGGACCTGGCCCAGGCCGCCTACAACGCGGGCGAGGTCCGCGTGCAGCAGGCGATCCAGGGCTCGGGCACGCGTGACTTCTGGGTGCTCCATCGACGGAGTCCGTACCTGCTGCCCGAGACCAAGAACTTCGTCCCGGCCATCCACGCGGCGACCCTGATCGGCCGCCAGCCGGAACAGTACGGCTTCACGGTCGTCCCGGAGGAGCCGGTTCGCTATGAGGTCATCACGGTCCCGAGGGGCAGCCGGCTCACGCGCCTGGCCGGGCTCTCGGGCGTGGCGCTCGCCGACCTCGAGCAGCTCAATCCCGAGCTGTGGCAGAAGCAGACACCGCCCGATGCCTCCTACGAGCTGAAGATCCCGGTCGGCACCGCCGCCGTCATGCAGGCCGCGGTGGAGCTGGACGCGGCACCGCGCCGGATCGCGCCGGCTCCGCGCGCCGGCGTCCACGTCGTCCAGCCCGGGGAGACGGTGTGGCGGATCGCCCGCCAGCACGGGGTGACCGCGGCCCAGATCGCACGCTGGAACGGCCTCGAGCGACCGGACCGCATCTTCCCCGGCGAGCGGCTGCGCGTCAGCGCCTCCTAGACGAGCCCCCGCCCGGTCGGCCGGCGTCGCGCCGGTTGACCGGGCGCGGCCACCGTGCACAATAGCGGCCCGGAGGATTCCATGGGCCGACTGGACGGCAAGGTCGTGGTGGTAACCGGAGCGAGCCGAGGCATCGGCGCCGACATCGCCCGGCTCTTCGCATCCGAGGGCGGCCGCGTGATCTGCGCCGCGCGGACCCTGCGGGAAGGCCAGCATCCCCTTGCCGGCTCCCTGGAGACCACCGTGGCCGGCATCCGCGACGCGGGCGGAGAGGCCCACGCGCTGGCCGCCAACATCGCGGAGCCCGCGGAGTGCGAGCGGCTGATCGAGGCGGCGCGCCGGCACTACGGCCCGGTGGACGTGCTCGTCAACAACGCGGCGCTGACCTACTACATCCCGGTGAAGGATTACCCGGTCGGCAAGTGGCTGCGCTCGTGGGCCGTGAACTTCCACGCCCCGTTCGTGCTCAGCCAGCTCGTGCTGCGCGACATGATCCCCCGCAAGAGCGGCGCGATCGTGAACATCTCCTCGGGCTCCGCGATCGGGCCGGGGCGCGGGCCCTACGACACGTCGACGGGGGGCGTGCGCGGCGGCACCTGCTACGGAGCCGAGAAGGCCGCGCTCGAGCGCTTCACCCAGGGCCTGGCCTCGGAGGTCTTCCAGTACGGGATCTCGGTGACGTCGCTCGCCCCGTCGCAGGTCGTGCCCACCCCGGGCACCGTGTACCACCAACTCGTGACCGGTCTCGACGATCCGCGCGGCGAGCCGCCGCTCCTGATGGCGCGGGGCGCGCTGCTGCTGGCCACCGAGCCGGTCGACCGGGTGAGCGGCCGCGTGACCTACAGCCAGCAGATCCTCCGCGAGTTCGGCTGGATCGAGACGGCCCGCGGGCGCGGGGTGGACACGCGCGGCAGCGGCTACTCGGAGATCTAGCGGTCGAAGCGGCGTGCATTCGTCACGCTGCTCGGCGGGACCGCGGCCCTGTGGGGTCGGCGGAGGCGCGGGTGGGAGCCCGGGGCCTGGCTCGCCGGGCTCGCGCCGGAGTGACTTGACGACGGGAGCCCTCCGGCGCAAGATGCGCGGGCGGAGGGACCGGCCCCCCATGCATTTCGGGATCTTCCTGGAAGAGCGGCGCCGCGGCGTCAGCGAAGGCGCCACGCTGCGCGAGACGATCGACCTGGCGGACGCGGCGGAGGCGGGCGGCCTCGACGGCGTCTGGCTCGGCGAGATCCACTTCAATGGCAACCGCTCGATCCAGTCCGCCCCCCTCGCGCTGGCCAGCTTCATCGCCGCCCGCACCCGGCGCCTGCGCGTGGGCATCGCGGTGCAGGTGCTCCCCCTCGGCAACCCGCTGCGCATCGCCGAGGAAGCGGCCACCGTGGATCAGCTCAGCGAGGGCCGCCTCGACTTCGGCGTCGGCCGCAGCGGCTCGGCCCGCACCTACGACCTCCTCGGGGTGCCCTACGGGGAGAGCCAGGCGCGCTTCCTCGAGTCGCTCGAGATCATCCGCCTCGCCTGGAAGGGCAAGCCGTTCAGCTACGACGGCAAGTTCTACCGCGTCCAGAACGTCACGGTCTCCCCGACCCCGTACCAGGTGCCGCATCCGCCGATGCGCATGGCCGCCAACTCCCCGGAGACGTTCCCCCAGGTGGCCCGCCTGGGCCTGCCGCTCTTCATCGGGCTCCGTGACCTCGACATCCCGCTACTGCGCGGTCACCTCAAGACGTACCGGGAGGCGTGGCGCGAGTCGGGCCAGGCCGGCGAGGCGGACGTGTACCTGCGCATCCCGGTGTACGCGGCCCCCACCGAGGCGGCCGCGCGCGAGGAGCCGCGGGAGGCGATGACCTACTTCTTCCAGCGCCACATCGAGCTGATCCGGTCCGGCCTCGGCCGCAACGACACCGGCCCGGGCGACCGCCGGCAGGTGATGGCGGACCGGATCGCCACGATGCCCTACGACGA
>DATFGS010000055.1:0-1384 GCA_035249225.1 Candidatus Methylomirabilota bacterium
CGAGTTCTACACGCTGCTGGGGCCGTCCGGCTGCGGCAAGACCACGCTCCTCCGCCTGCTCGCGGGGTTCATCACGCCGGACACCGGCCGCATCGTCGTGGACGACGAGCCGATCGATCCGGTGCCGCCGTGGAAGCGCAATCTGGGCATGGTCTTCCAGCACTATGCCCTGTGGCCGCATCTCTCCGTGTTCGAGAACGTGGCGTTCGGGCTCCGCGAGCGCGGGGTGAGCGGCGCGCCCCTGGCCGCGCGGGTGGCCGCCGCCCTCGCCCAGGTGGGGCTCGCCGGCTTCGAGCCCCGTCGGCCCTCGCAGCTCTCGGGGGGCCAGCAGCAGCGGGTGGCGCTCGCGCGGACCCTGATCATCCAGCCGCGCCTGCTCCTGCTCGACGAGCCGCTCTCCAACCTGGACGCGGTGCTCCGCTCGCAGATGCGGCTCGAGCTGGCCCGGCTGCACCGCGACGTGGGCATCACCACCATCTACGTCACGCACGACCAGGCGGAGGCGCTCGCGCTGTCCACGCGCATCGCGGTGCTGAGCCAGGGGCGGATCGTGCAGGAGGGCAAGCCCGAGGAGATCTACTGGCGCCCCCGCAACCGGTTCGTGGCCGAGTTCGTGGGCGCCGCCAATCTGGTGACGGTGCGGGTGCTCGAGGTGCGCGAGCTGGGCGTGGTGGTCGAGACCGCCGGCGGCTCGCGGATCCCGGTGGCCTCGGGCGGGCACACCTGGGCGGTCGGGGACCGCGGCCTCCTCTGCCTGCGCCCGGAGGCGCTGCGCCTCGAGGAGGCCGAGCGGGCGGCAGGTGGCATCCGAGGCAAGGTGGCCGGGCACGTCTTCGAGGGTGCGCGCCAGCTCTACGACGTCGCGATCCCGGGCGGCATCGTGCGCGTGGAGATGATCACCTCCGCGCAGCAGGGCCGCAGCTTCAAGCCCGGCGACGACGTCAAGATCGAGATCTCGCCGGAGACGAGCGTCTTGCTGCCGGCGGAGGTGTGATCTTGACGTTCCGGCGCTCCGACGGTTTACTTCTTCAGGCTCTATCTAATGCGGGGGCCCAGAAATGGCCCCGGCACTCCCCCAGTCTGCGGACGACCGTTTCGGCGCACGAACAAGTGGTGTAATCTTCGCCCCCAGAGGAATTCATCATGACCGACATCAGCCCGCAGGACTTGAAGGCTCGGCTCGATCGCCGGGATGCCCTCGTGCTGCTGGACGTGCGGGAGGACTGGGAGACCGCGCTGTGCAGGCTCGAGAACGCGACCCACATCCCGATCGAGGAGATCGAGTTCCGCACCACCGAGCTCGATCCCGCCGACGAGATCATCGTCTACTGCCACCACGGCGTGCGCAGCGCGGCGGTCGCCAACTTTCTCCGCCAGCAGGGGT
>DATFGS010000056.1:0-4150 GCA_035249225.1 Candidatus Methylomirabilota bacterium
TGCTCGAGGGCCCGCGTCGCGGTCAGCAGCGTCTTCTCGAGCGAGAGCGGCTTCTCGATGAAGTCGTAGGCGCCGAGCTTGGTCGCCTTGACCGCGGTCTCGATGGTGCCGTGGCCGGAGATCATCACCACCGCGAGCTCCGGCCGCAGCCGCTTCATCTCGGCGAGGGTGTCGAGGCCGTCGATGCCGGGCATCCAGATGTCGAGGAAGATGATGTCGGGCGTGTCCTCCTGCAGGCGCGCGAGGGCCTGCTCGCCCGAGCCCACCGCGGTGACCCGGTAGCCCTCGTCCTCCAGGACGCCCCGCAGGGTGGTCTGGATCGCCCGCTCGTCGTCCACGATCAGGATGTGCTCGCCGGGCATGGGTCCGCTCACGCCTGCACGGGCGCGGCCACCGGCCGGCCCGCGGGCAGCTCGATCACGAAGCGGCTGCCGTGCGGCGCGTTGTCCTCCACGCGGATCGTCCCGCCGTGATCGGAGACGATCTGGTGGACGATCGGCAGCCCGAGCCCCATGCCGGTGGCCTTGGTGGAGAAGTAGGGCATGAAGAGGCGCTCGCGGTCCTCGGCCGCGATGCCCGGCCCGTCGTCGGTGACCACGATGCGGACGCGGTGCGACTCGGGCAGCCACGCGGTCTGGAGCAGGACCTCGCCGGTGCCGCCCACCGCCTCCACCGCGTTGTCGACGAGGTTGAGAACCGCGCGCTTGATCTGGTCCGGGTCCACCTCGATCGGGGGCAGGTCGGGCGAGAAGGCGGAGCGGATGGCCAGGCTCGGATGCGATTCGCGGTAGAGCACCACCACGCCCTCGAGGAGCCGGGCCAGGTCGGTGGCCTTCGGGGTGAGCGCGGGCATCCGAGCGAAGCGCGAGAACTCGTCCACGAGCTGCCGGAGGCCCTCCACCTCCTGGATGATGGTGGCGGTGGCCTCCTCGAGCAGCCGCTTCTCGTCGGGATTGCGGTCGTTGGTGAGCCGCCGGCGGAGGCGCTGGGCCGAGAGCTGGATGGGGGTGAGCGGGTTCTTGATCTCGTGCGCGATGCGCTGCGCGACCTCGCGCCAGGCGGCCAGGCGCTGCGCCTTCAGCAGCTCGGTGAGATCGTCGAAGGCCAGCACCATGCCCAGGTACGCGCCGTCGGGCGCGCGCAGCGCGGTGGCGGAGGCGAGCAGGGCCACCGCCTGGCCCCCGCGGCGGAGATGCACCTCGCGGTCCAGCGAGCCCTCGCGCCCGCGGCCCATGCGCTGGATCAGCGCGTCGATCTCCGCGTACTCCGGCGAGCGGAACACCCGCGTGACCGGCCGGCCCTGGATCTGGGCCGCGGTCAGGCCGAGCAGGCGCTCGGCCGCGCCGTTGATGGTGGTGACGTGCCCCTCCGCGTCGAGCGACACCACTCCGGTGGCCACCGCCTCCAGCACCGTCTCAGTGTAGCGGCGGCGATCCTCCACCTCGCCGTGCTTGGCCTGGAGATCCTTGTTGGTCTCCTCGAGCTTGGACTGCGACGCGGCGAGGTCGCCGGTCATCCGGTTGAAGGAGTCCACCAGGATGCCGATCTCGTCGTCGGCCCGGACCGTCACCTTGTAGCTGAGGTTGCCCGCCGCGACCTCTCGAGTCCCCTCGGCCAGCATCTGGATCGGCTCGGTGATGCCGCGGGCCAGGTAGAGGCCGAACCAGGTGGCGGAGAAGACGATGATCAGGGTCATCAGGAGGAAGAGCAGGATGTAGATGCCCTTGATCGGGTTCTTGAGCAGGCGGAGCTGCTTGTATTCCTGGAAGGCCTGGCTGATGTTGCGCAGCCGCGCCTCGAGGCGCTGCGGCACGTGGATCGCCACCACGATCGCGGCGGGCACCCCCTGGTCGCCGTCGCGCACCGGCACCATCGCCTGGATCATGTCGCCGTTGTCCAGCTCGTGGACGGTGGTGATCTCCTGGCCCGAGAGGGCCTGCCGCACGTGCTCGTTGTTGGCCTCGCGGGTGGGCACCGCGGCGAGCACCGGATTCTTGACGTGCACCAGCTCCTGCCCCTCGCGGTTGAAGACGGTGATGGCGGCGACCCCGAGGCGCTCCTGCTGCTCGGTCAGGTAGCCGGCCAGCCCCTCGCGCTTGCTCTCGGCGAGGAGTCCGTCGCGCTCGATCACGCGGCCCATGTAGCGCCCGTGGCGCAGCGCGGTGGTCTCGAGGCTCTGGTAGTAGGTCTGCGCCACCTCCATGGCCTGGTCGAGCGGCTTCTCGACCTGCGGCTTGAACCAGCCCTCGATGGAGGTGGTGATGAAGTTGGAGGCGATCAGGAAGATCAGGATCCCGGGCACCAGCGACAGGGCCAGGAAGGTGAGGACGAGCTTGGCCTTGAACTTGGAGCCGATGATCTTCTGCCGCCGCTCGAAGGAGAGCTTGACCAGGTTGCGGAAGAGCAGCACGAGCAGGAGCAGGAAGACGATGAGGTTGAGGTTGAAGAGGAAGAAGACGATGAGGTTGGACGCGAACGGGATCTGGGGCGCCCGGATACCCACCTCGAAGACCGTCGCGACCACGAGGAGGACCAGGATCCCCGTGATGATGAGCAGGTTGCGCTTGCGCTTCTCCTGCTCGTCCACCGGCGTGGGTCGGAGCGCGGGCGGCATCACTGGCTCCGCACCGGGGTCAGCAGGCTCGACTGCACCCACGGCGTCTCCTCGGCCTCGCCGGTCATGCGCGCGAACCAGGAGTTGACCCCGCCGAGCGAGACGTCGGAGCGCACCCGCACGTAGTAGAGCTCCTGCTTGTCCAGCGCGGCCACCGGGGCGAGCTGGCCCACCCGGAGTTCCGAGATCACGCGCTGGGCCTCGCGCAGGTCCTTGGTGAGCAGCGGCTCCCGCTGCTCACCCTTGAGCGGCGCGACCTTGTACTCCTTGGTGAGCACGTTGTAGGTGAGCTGGCGCTCGACCATGCGCGCCTGCAGGCGCCGGTCGATGCCCATGCGGGTGTGCTGCCAGAGCTCGACGTAGTAGCGCACGTGGGCCGCGATGCCGGTGTGGAGGCTCTCATGGAGCGTGCCCGGTACCGCCCCGAAGAGCACCACCGTGACCGTGACGTCGTAGTCGTTGAGGAAGACCGCGAGGTTGCTGATGCGGACCTCGGCCTGGGCGGCGGGCGCGCCCGTCAGCATGGCGGCGAGCAGGCTCGCGGCGAGGGCGATATTCCGGATCGAACGGCGACGGCAAGTCCTCATAGAGCAGCCGGACCATTATAGCGTCCGGTCCTACGGGCGGGGCGGTTCGGGCTCGGGCGGTCCGAGGGGTCGAGAAGAGGGGCCGCGGGATGGGCGGCGGCCTACAAGGCCGCGACACCCGGGAGGAACCCGTCGGTGGCGGCCACCGGGGCGGGAACGGGGCGGGTGGCCCGCGCCGCGGCGCGGCGGCGGTCGGCCGCCAGGGCCTTCTGGATCGCGGCCACCACCTGGTAGTTCAGGGCGTGGCCCGCGTTGCGGCCCACCACGTGCGCCCGGAGGGGCCGGCCCAGGAGGAACAGGTCGCCGACCAGGTCCAGGATCTTGTGGCGGACGAACTCGTCGGGGAAGCGCAGGCTGTCGTTGAGCACCGAGCGCTTGCCCACCACGATCGCGTTCTCGAGCGAGCCGCCGCGGGCCAGCCCGTTCTGCCGCATGGCCGGCACGTCGCGGAGGAACCCGTACGTCCGGGCGGCCGCCAGCTCGTCGCAGAAGACCTCTTCGCTGATCCCGAAGCTGCCCGCCTGCAGTCCGATGATCGGATGGTTGTTGTCGAGGGTGTAGCTGATGCGGAGCGAGTCCGCCGGCAGCACCTCGATCCAGCGGCTCTCGGTGCCCACGCGGATCGGCTCGCTGATCGCGATCGGGCGGCGCGGGGCCGCGAGGCTCACGCGGCCGGCCGAGCGCAGCAGGTCCACGAACGGCTTGGCGCTGCCGTCGGCCGCCGGCACCTCGGGCCCGTCGATGTCCACCATCAGGTTGTCGATGCCGAGCGCCGCCGCCGCCGCCATGAGGTGCTCGATCGTGCGCACCCGCACGCCGAAGGCGCCGACGGTGGTCGCGGAGTTGGTGTCGACGACGTGATCGGTGTTCGCGGGGATCAGCGTGCCGTCGCCGGCGCGGAACAGGATGCCGGTGTCCGCCGCCGCCGGCGAGAGCGTCATCCTCACCG